>NZ_JMFG01000036.1:49321-49449 GCF_000687145.1 Thermoanaerobaculum aquaticum | reverse complement strand
CAGGCGGGCTTCCAGTTGCGGGGCGTGCTCCCGGGGGTCAATGGGGGTGGCGCGCTGGAGCAGGATGGGACCGGTGTCCATGCCTTCGTCCAAAAGCATGGTGGTGACCCCGGTTTCCTTGTCCCCGG
>NZ_JMFG01000036.1:0-49234 GCF_000687145.1 Thermoanaerobaculum aquaticum | reverse complement strand
CCACCACCACCCCCGCTTCCGCCCCCAGTTGCTTGAACTGCTGCAGGAAATCATCGGAAGCCAGCTTTTCCGCTTGCATTACCGGCAAGCCCACAGCCCGGGCAAAGTCGGCCACCGCCGGCGTGCTCATCAAAAGGTGCCGCCCGGCCGGCTTGTCCTCCCGGGAAACCACCAGAAGCACGTCATGCCCGGCCTTGCGCAGGGCTTTTAGCGTAGGGATTGCAAATTCCGGCGTGCCAAAAAAGACCACCCGCATGGCGCCAGTGTACAGGAAGGGGGGATGGGTTGCGGAAGGGCTGGGCGCTGGCTTAGCATGGGCACGAAAACGGAGGTTGCGGACGCATGAACAAAAAGCTTCTGGTGTCGTGGCTTTTGCTTTTTGCGGCTGTAGGTTCCCAGGCCCAGGTGGCCAAGGTGGCCGAGGATGTGGCCCAGCTACGTTTAGGCCCCAAAGCCTTTGTGGTGGAGGGGAGGGAGCTGGCCTTTGGCGGGTTGCAGGTTTCCTGGAAGATGGGCTCCGCTGCGCCGGTGTTTGCCGGCGAAAAGCAGGTGGGCTGGTTTCTCACCGGCACCGGCGAGGTCACCTACACCTTGCCGGATCCGCTCTTGCAGCCGGTGTTTGCCTACAACGTGGAAAAGGCCACGTCTCTCGAACTGAAAGGCAAAAACGCCATTGCCCAGCCCTGCGAAGCAGCTCTGGTTTTAACTTCGGGTGCACCGGAGGCCCTGCTCTCGCCCCTGCCCCAGGGCGAGCAGGCACCCCCGCAGGAGCTCTTCTCCCGCCACCGGGAACGCTTTTCCCGGGATCTGGGGTGGCAACCGCAGGACCTGTTGCCGGCCGCGCTGGTGGATGGGTGGGCGGAGCCGCTGGTCTTTGTGGAAATCCAGGGGGCCAAGGACGACCTGGTCTTTATCCACGATCCCCTGGTGGCCAGCGAAGAGACTCTTTCGGTGCTCAAGCCCATTTACGGCCGCGATACCGACCTTCCCGAGTTCAAAGGCCGGAGGTACCAGGACACCCTGGCCGAGCTGCCGTTGGGTCACGGGTGGCTGGACTTTGCCCCCGATCGTTTCTTCTTGTCCGATCTTGACGTCACGGTGGTGCACCGCGAAGGCATCCACGGCGAAATCACCGCACGGGAAACCTTTTCCATCCTGGAACCCACCCGGGTGCTTCCGCTTTCCCTGTGGAGCCAGCGCCTCATTACCGCCGGGCTTGGTGCCAAGCCCAAGGTGGTGCCCTACACGCTTTCGGCGGTCACCAACGAGGCCGGGGAACAGCTGTCCTTTTTCCACCGGGAGGGTGCGCTCTTGGTGGATTTGGGGCGAAAGGCCCAGCCCGGTGAGAAGGTCACCATCACCTTCCGCATGAGCGGGGATGTGCTCTTCAACCCCGGCAACGATCAGTTCTGGATGCTGCCCACCAGTTCCTGGTTTGCCTCCCCCCATCACATCGAGATGCAGCACGCCACCTACCACGCGGTGGTGAAAACCAAAAAGCCCTTCATTGCCTTTTCCTCCGGCAAGCTGGTGAAGCGCTGGGAGGAGGGAGAACTCAACTGTGCCGAGTTTTCCGCGGAAAAGCCGCTGATGATCCCGGTGGTGCTGGCGGGTAAGTACACGGTGCAAGAGGAAACCCGCAACGGCCGCACCGTGCGGGTGGCTTCCTACGTGGCGGCGGAGCCCCGGGGGGTGAAGAAGCTCATCAACAACGCCTTTTCGTTGATGGAGTTCTTTGAACCGTTTTTGGGTCCGTACCCCTTCCCGGAGCTGAGCATTATCGAAATTAACCAGCTCGGCTGGGGGCAAGCGCCGCCTGGGGTCATCTTCATCACCAAAGAGGCGTTTACCCCGCTGCAGGATGAGGAGACCAAGTTCTTTTCCGAGGGCATCAACGCCCGCTTTACCCACGAAATGGCCCACGCCTGGTGGGGGCACGTGGCGAAGCTCACCATGCAGGACCAATGGCTTTCCGAGTCCCTGGCCGAGTACTACGCGGCCTTTGCCATGGGCAAGCTGTGGCGGGAATCGGAGTTCAAAAAAGCCCTCAAGGATTGGGATGGGCGCGCCCGTTACGTGAAGGACAAGCTGCCGGTGTTCCTGGCGAACCAGCTGGCCGGTCCCGACGCGGGTCGCGACCGCATGGCCCTGCTTTACGCCAAAGGCCCGCTGGTGCTGCACGCGTTGCGTCAGGAACTGGGCGACAACGCGTTCTTCACGGTATTCAAGAGCTACCTCAAAAACTTCGCTGACAAACCGGCGCAAACCAAGCACGTCATCGGCATCACCAGCGTGGTTGCCAAAAAGGACTTTGGCCCCTGGTTTGACCGTTACCTGCTGGGGCCGGGGTTCCCGGCGGCGGGCAAGTAAGGAATAGGTTTTCGCGCTTTTGGGTTTTGCCTTGGCGGGGGTGGCCCCGGGGAGGTAGCAGTGTCGGAAGCTTCCGGGCAAAGCAGAAGGCAGTTTCTCAAGCTCATGGCGGCGGCGGCCGTGGCGCCACCGCTTTTGGCGCAGCCTCCGGCTCCTTCCCGCCGGCTTTCCCTGGAGCTGCCGCCGCTCCCCTACGCCTACGACGCCCTGGAGCCGTACATTGACGCGGAAACCATGCGCCTGCACCACGACAAGCACCACGCGGCTTACATCGCCGGGCTTGCTAAGGCGGTGGAGCAGGTCCCCAAGCTTGCAGAGCAAACCCTGGAGGAGCTTTTGACCTCCCTTGCCAAGGTTCCGGAGGCGGTGCGCACGGCGGTGCGTAACCACGGCGGCGGGCACTACAACCACTCGTTGTTCTGGCAGTGCCTGGCGCCCAACGCTCCCGCGGCCCCGGAAGGGGAGCTGGCCAGGGCCATGGCCAGGGACTTTGGCAGCTTCGAAAGCTTCAAGGAAACCTTTAGCAAGCAGGCTATGGGGGTCTTTGGCTCGGGCTGGGTATGGCTGGTGGTGGAGGGGGGCAAGCTCCAGGTGGCCACCACCGCCAACCAGGACACCCCGCTTTCTCTTGGGAAAAAACCCCTTCTCGGCCTGGACCTGTGGGAACACGCCTACTACCTCAAGTACCAGTGGCGGCGGGCGGAGTACGTGGCCGCCTTCTGGCACGTGGTGAACTGGCCTTTTGTGGCCAGGCGATTTACGCAAATCGCCCACGCCCGTTAACGCTTTGCCCAAAGCCCGTGTAAAGTACCCGCGGGGGGAGGCATGTCGCGGCGGGTTTTGACCGTGCTTTTTGCCGTGGTGTTTATGGATTTGGTGGGTTTTGGCATGGTCATCCCGCTTTTGCCCCTCTACGCCGAGCAGTACGCCCCTCCCCCTTGGGTTTTCGGTTTGCTTTTGGCCAGCTACTCGGCCATGCAGTTTGTCTTTTCCCCGATCCTGGGAGCGCTTTCGGACCGCTGGGGGCGAAGGCCGGTGCTGCTGGTGTCGCTGGCCGGCTCGGCCGTGGGCTACCTTCTCTTTGGCCTGGCCGATTCCTTGGCCATGCTGTTTGCGTCCCGGGTGGTGGCGGGGATTGCCGGGGGGAACGTGGCCACCGCCCAAGCGGTGATTGCCGATGTCACGCCTCCCGAGGAACGCGCCAAGGGCATGGGGCTCATTGGCGCGGCGTTTGGTTTGGGGTTCGTGGCTGGCCCGGCCTTGGCCGGGCTTTTGCTGAGCTTTTCCCCTCGGTTGCCGGGCCTGGCGGCCGCGGCTTTCTCGGCGGTGGCCTGGCTTTCGGCGTTCCGGGCTTTGCCGGAAACCCGCAAGCCGGGGCAGGAAGCGGTCGTTCGGCGTGTGCCCCTGGCCGGGGCTCGGGGTTTGGGTGGTCTTTTGGTGGTGGGGTTTTTGACCGTTACCGCCTGGGCCGCCTTTGAGGTGACCTTTGCCCAGTTCCTCCACGCCCGCTTCGCGCTTCCCGCGGCGCGGGTGGCCTGGCTTTTCGCTTACGTGGGGCTTTTGGCGGTGCTGGTGCAGGGTTTTCTGGTGAGGAAGATTCCCGGGCGCGTTCCTCCCAAAGTGTTGGTGGTGGCCGGCCTGGGGTTGGTAGCTCTGGGGCTGGGTTTGCTGGTGGGCGCCACAACCGTGCCCACGGTGCTTCTGGTGCTGCCGCTTCTGGCCTTGGGGCAGGGCCTGGTCAGCCCGGCGCTGTCCTCCTGGGTTTCCCGACAAAGCCCGGCCGCAGCGCAGGGGGAAGCCCTGGGGGCTTTTCAAGGCGTGGGCTCGCTGGCCCGCATCGTGGGGCCGATCACCGGTCAGCTGGTGCTGGGTCACTGGGGAGTGACCGGGGTTCCCCTGGTTACCGGTCTTTTGGCCCTTGCTGGTTTGGCGGTGGCTTTGCTCTTGCCCGCAGGTCGTTAACCGACAGTCCAATGACGGTTGCGTAGAATCCGTTAATTTGAGATAATCAGCCGCCCCGGGGAGTTCCAGGGGGCGGGAGAGTCCATGTTCCAAATCCTCAAAAAAGAAAGCCTGGCGCCGCAGTTTAAGCGTTACGTTATTGCCGCACCGGAAATTGCCCGCAAACACCGAGCCGGGCAGTTTGTGCTGGTGATGCTCCACGAACACGGGGAACGCATCCCCCTCACCATTGCCGGCTCCGATAAGGAGGCCGGCACCATTACCTTGGTGGTGCAGGAGGTGGGGAAGACCACCATGGAAATGGGGCTCATGGAGGAGGGGGACTGCCTGTACGCGGTGGTGGGTCCTTTGGGGACGCCCACCCATGTGGAACGGTGGGGCACGGTGGTGTGCGTGGGAGGGGGGGCCGGAATTGCGCCGCTGCTGCCCATTGCCAAGGCCATGAAGGAGGCCGGCAACCGCGTTCTCTCGATTTTGGGTGGCCGCAGCCGCGACCTGGTCATCCTGCGAGAGGAGATGGCGGCGCTCTCGGAAGAAATGTGGATTACCACCGACGACGGGTCCCTGGGTCGAAAGGGGCTCGTCACTCACGCCCTTGCTGACGTCTTGGCTAGCGAGCGGCCGGACTACGTGGTGGCGGTGGGCCCGGCGGTGATGATGAAGGCGGCGGCGGAAATGACCCGGCCGCTGGCCATCCCCACCCTTTGCTCTCTCAACACCATCATGGTTGACGGCACGGGGATGTGCGGCGGCTGCCGGGTGCTGGTGGGAGGACAGCCCAAATTCGTGTGCGTGGATGGGCCGGAGTTTGATGCCCATCAGGTGGATTTTGATTTGCTCATCAAGCGCTTGCGCACCTACCTGCCGCAAGAGCAACTGGCCAAGCAACGGTTTTTGGAAAGCCATCAGTGTGTGGCCCTTGAAGCGGCCGGGGGGAGGGTTTAAGGCCATGACGGGACTTCCTGAACTACCCAAAAAGGAACGCACCAAGATTCCGCGGCACCACATTCCTGAACAGCCCCCAGAGGTGCGGATCCGCAACTTCCAGGAGGTGGCCTTGGGCTATACACCGCAAATGGCCATGGAAGAAGCCCAGCGCTGCCTGCAGTGCCCGGATCACCCCTGTGTGCAGGGCTGTCCGGTGCAAATTGATATCCCCACGTTCGTGGATCTGGTGCGGCAAGGGGAGTTTGCCAAAGCCGTCGCTAAGATCAAGGAAGCCAACACCCTGCCGGCCATTTGCGGGCGGGTTTGCCCGCAGGAGGACCAGTGCGAGGCGCTGTGCGTGCTGGGCAAGAAGTTTTCGCCGGTGGGGATTGGCTACCTGGAGCGGTTCGTGGCGGATTACGAACGCCAGTCCGGCACCGTGCGCATGCCCGAAGTTCCCCCGTGGAGCGGCCACAAGGTGGCGGTGATTGGTTCGGGGCCGGCGGGTTTGACCTGTGCTGCGGATCTGGCACGCCTGGGCCACAAGGTCACGATCTTTGAGGCCTTGCATAAGCCGGGCGGGGTTTTGCTTTACGGGATTCCCGAGTTCCGTTTGCCCAAAGCCATCGTGGAGTACGAGGTGGAAAACCTCAAGAAGATGGGGGTGGAAATCCGCACCAACTTTGTGGTGGGGAAAACCGCCACCGTGGAAGAGCTGTTTTGGGAGTACGGCTACGATGCGGTGTTCTTCGGCACCGGTGCCGGCTTGCCATCGTTTTTGGGCATCCCGGGGGAGGAGCTCATCGGCGTGCTTTCCGCCAACGAGTTCCTGACCCGGGTCAACCTCATGAAAGGCTACGCCTTTCCCGATTACGACACCCCGGTGCCGGTGGGGCGGCGGGTGGCGGTGATTGGCGCCGGCAACGTGGCCATGGACTGCTTGCGCTGCGCCAAGCGGTTGGGGGCGGAAGAGGTCATGTGCATTTACCGGCGCACCCGGGCGGAATCCCCGGCGCGCATTGAAGAGCTCCAGCGGGCCGAGGAAGAAGGCATTGATTTCCGCTGGCTTTCGGCCCCGCTGGAGATTTACGGCAACGCCGATGGCTTTGTCACCGGCATGAAAATCCAGCGCATGGAGCTGGGGGAACCGGATGCCTCCGGGCGGCGTCGGCCGGTACCCATCCCCGGCTCCGAGTACGAAATTGCCGTGGACATGGTGATCGTGGCCATCGGTCAAAGCCCCAACCCCCTGGCCACGCGGGTCACCCCCGGCCTGCAGCTTGACCGGCACGGGTGCATCATCGTGGATCCCGAAACGCAAATGTCTTCAATCCCGGGCGTATTTGCCGGCGGAGATATCGTCACCGGCGCGGCCACGGTAATCCTGGCCATGGGGGCGGGGAAGAAAGCCGCGCAGGGGATCCATGAGTGGCTTGCCAAGCTGGATCGCGGTGAGGTGAGCAAGCCCCGCTTTGATGCCGTGCCTGCTGCCCAGGCACCGGTCCATCCGTAGCGGTTTTTGGCCGCTTAGGCTAACGGCCTTCGGGGCGGCCGGGTTTGGCCATGGGGATGGGGAACGGCATCACGCCCCCGCCTTCCGCTGCTGCCACGCGGCTCACGCCGGCCTTTTCCACCTGGTCAATGCGCAGCACCGCATGGTAGGGAACAAAAATGCGGGAGACTCCGGCAAACTCCTGCCGGAGCTTTTCCTCGCTGGGGTCGGCAATGATCTCGCTGCGGGAAAAGTGCAAATCGGCAACTTCCAGAAAGCCAAAGATGTTGGAAGCCGCCACCTCGGAGGCGTACACCTCGTACACCTGCCCCTGCTGCACGAACAGCACCCGATAGATCGGCTTGGGCTTGGATTGGCGAACCATCACACCTCCCCGTTCATGCTAACCGCTGGTGGGCGATGTGGCTAGTATTCAAAAGCCGAACCGCCGATAAACTCCCGCAAGATCGAGGTGGAAGGCACATCTTCCTGAAACACCGGCACAAACCAGGCCAAAAACTTCAAAAGCCGGTAGGCCTCGGTGTACGCCGGGTGCTCCCTGGGCACCTCCAGAAGGAAGCGCTCGGCAAAGATCTTGAGCACCGCCGGTTCGTAAACCAGAGCCGAGTTGAACATGACGTCGGCTTGCTCCTGGAACGGGAAGATCCAGCGCCGCTCACCCCGCCGCACCCCCGGCCACATTTCCAGGGTGCGCACCGCCGGGTGACCGCGGAAGAGCCGGTCGCGGACGATGCGGCGCAAAAGCCGGGAGTCGGAGGTGAAGATGCGGTTGTGGTCGTCCAGGGTGAGCTGGGTGAGGGCGGAAATGAAGATGCGGAACTTGCTTTCCTCGGCCACCGCTTCCGTCAGCCGGGGGTTTAAGGCGTGAATGCCCTCAATGAGCAGGACTTGCCCCGGTTCCAGCTTTAACGTGCTCCAGCGTTCGGGCTCGGCCCTTTTTCCGCGCACGAAGTCGTACTTGGGAACGGCTACGGTTTTGCCTTCCAACAGTGCTTTCAGGTGCTCGTTGAAAAGCGGCAAATCCAGCGCTTCAATGGACTCGTAGTCGGGTTTTCCTTCTTCATCCAGCGGGGTTTTGTCGCGATCCACGAAGTAGTTGTCCAGGGAAACCCCCACCGGGTGCAAGCCACAAACCCGCAGTTGGATGCCTAACCGCTTGATGAAGGTGGTCTTTCCGGAAGCCGAAGGCCCGGCCACCAGCACCACCCGCGCTTGCGGCCGGGCGGCAATGGCATCGGCAATTTGCGCGATCTTCTTCTCGTGGAAACCTTCAGCAATACGGATGATTTCCGAGATTTCTCCGGAAAGGCAAGCGCGGTTTAAGGAGCCCACGTGGGCGATCCCTACCGCTTCGTTCCACTGGCGGGTTTCCCGGTAGGTGGCAAAGAGCTTGGGTTGCGGCCAGAGGGGGAGCAGCTCTTGCTTGCCGTTGCGGGCAAAGCGCAGGAGGATCCCGTCCTCGTACAAGGCAAGATCCCAACCCCGCACCCGCCCGGCGGAAGGGGCCACCGGGCCGTGGGCGATGTCCAGGAAGTTACCGCAGCTCACCACCGGCACTGTGGAAGAGCGGTGGGTGGCCAAAAGCTCCAGCTTCGAAGCTTCCCCCCGCGCCCGGAAGGCGGCCTCGGCTTCCTCCAGGGTGATGACCGAGCGGGTGAGCGGCACGTCCTCTTGGCACATCCGCTCCATTTCCCGGGCCAAGGAGGTCACCACATCCTGGGTGAGGGGGAGCTGGGAATGCCAGCTGAAAAAGTACCCGCCGCCCAGGGACTGCCCCACCACCAGCCGGCTTTCGGGGTAAAGCTCGGCGGCAGCCGCCAAAAGCAAAAGCACCGCCGAGCGGCGCAGCACGGTTTCTCCCAGGCGGCTTCCGGCGCGTACCGCTTCCAGCTCCACCTGCAAGCCGCGCAGCGGGAAGTCCAGCATTACCATGCGGCGGTTGACCAGGGCCGCCAGCACGTCCAGCGGCACCTCCCCCCAAAACTCCCGGAAGAACTCCCACACGGTGGTCCCGGCCAGGACCTGTCGCCTCTGACCGGCAAAGCTCACCACCACGGTCTTCCCCGCCATCCTTACCTCCCTTTGCATTGTACGCCGGGCGCGTACAATGCCGGCGGAGGGTTGAAGTGGCCAACGCGTCGCAAAAGAAGAGGCTTATGGAAGCCATCGAAACCATCACCCGCAACGTGGAGGCCCGAGGGGAGCCGCTCTTCCACGGGGGGGAGCAACCGCTGCCGCAAAAGCGGGAGGTCATCGCCATCGTCCGCGGGCTGCAGGAGGTCATTTACCCGGGCTACTTTGGCGACCAGGCTTTGTACCGGGAATACCTGCACGCCCACCTGGCGGATCAGCTTTACGCGCTTTCCAAAAAGCTCGAAGCGGAAATCCGCAAGGCCGTCAACGCCGTGTGCCGCCGCCCCGGCGGGGAGGTGGTGGGTCCGGTGGCGCAGGACCCGGCGGAGGTGGTGGTGCGGTTTTTTGCGCGGCTGCCGGAGGTCATGGAGCTCATCGCCGGCGATGTGGTGGCCGCCTACGAGGGGGATCCGGCAGCAACATGCTTGGAGGAAGTGGTTTTGGCATACCCCGGCGTCAAGGCGGTGTTCACCTACCGGCTCGCGCACCTCTTGCACGAGCTGGGGGTGCCGCTCATCCCCCGCATCATGACGGAATTTGCCCACAACGAAACCGGCATTGACATCCACCCCGGCGCCAAAATTGGCCGGGAGTTCTTCATTGACCACGGCACCGGCGTGGTCATTGGTGAAACCGCAGTGATCGGGGATCGGGTGAAGCTTTACCAGGGCGTGACCCTGGGTGCTCTTTCCTTCCCTCGGGATGAGCGGGGCAAGCTCATGCGCGGCACCAAACGTCACCCCACCCTGGAGGACGATGTGGTGGTTTACGCCGGGGCCACGATCTTGGGCGGCGACACGGTGGTGGGCCGCGGCTCGGTGATCGGCGGGAACGTATGGCTCACAACCTCGGTGCCCCCGTACTCCAAGGTCACGCTTTCCCGCGACCAGTTGGCCTACGAAATCACCCCACGTTAAACGCTGGTTTTGCCCGGCGACTTGACGCCCGGGTCTATACTGCACGGCCGGCCAGGGCCTCCGTTGCTGCCGGGGGTACCGCCGAGGCGTGCGCATGGCTGAGCCACCGTTGGCCAGTTCCCCCACACCGCCTGATCCCCCATCGTGGAGCCGGCGGCTCAAGGAGCTTCTGTTCGGTAAGCCCCGCAACCTGCAGGAGGCAGGTCTTGTGGAAAAGCTCTCGCTGGTGGCGCTTTTGGCTTGGGTGGGGCTTGGCGCCGATGGGTTGTCCTCCTCCTGCTACGGGCCCGAGGAAGCGTACCGAACGCTGGGTTCCCACACCTACCTGGCCATTGGCATTGCGGCTTTGACGGCTTTTACAGTGGTCCTCATTGCCACGGCGTACAGCCGAATCATTGAGGAGTTCCCACACGGTGGCGGCGGATACGTGGTGGCGTCCAAGCTTTTGGGCGAGCGGGTGGGGGTGGTGTCCGGGTGCGCGCTGCTGGTGGATTACGTGCTGACCGTTGCCGTTTCCGTGGCCGCGGCCTGCGACGCCTTATTTAGCTTTTTGCCCCCAGATTGGCATGGGTTCAAGGTGGCCAGCGAGGTGGTGATCATCCTCGCGCTTACCGTGCTCAACATCCGCGGTGTCAAGGAATCGGTGCTGACGCTGGCTCCCATCTTCGTGTTGTTCCTCCTCTTGCACGTCTTTCTCATCGTTGGTGGCATTGCCTTGCACCTTGGGCAAGTGCCGCAGGTGGTGGGAAACCTTAAGGATTCCTTCCGCTCGGGGTTGGCTTCCCTCGGCGGCTGGGGCATGGTGGTGCTGTTCTTTCACGCTTATTCCATGGGCGGCGGTACTTACACCGGTTTGGAAGCGGTTTCCAACGGTTTGCCCATCATGCGCGAGCCAAGGGTCCGCACCGCCAAGCGCACGATGTTGTACATGGCAGTATCGCTTTCGTTTACCGCCGCGGGCTTGATGGTGTGTTACCTGCTTTGGGGAGTAGAGCCGCTGGCCGGAAAAACCCTCAACGCCGTGCTCCTGGAGAGCTTCAGCGCCCGGTGGAGTTGGGGACAAGCCCTCACCGTTGCCACGCTGCTGTCAGAAGGAGCGCTATTGGTGGTGGCAGCGCAAACTGGCTTTTTGGACGGACCGCGAGTGCTGGCCAACATGGCGGTGGACTCCTGGGTCCCCCACCGATTTGCTGCGCTTTCTGAACGCCTCACCACCCGCAACGGCATCTTGCTCATGGGGGCTGCGGCGCTTTCGGCCCTGCTGTACACCCACGGGGAGGTCCGCCACTTGGTGGTGATGTACAGCATCAACGTGTTTTTGACCTTCACCTTGTCCATGTTGGGGATGCTCCGGCTTTGGTTGGGGAGGCGGAACAGCCAGGGTCGCTGGCGTAAGGTTGCGCTTTTTGCCGCGGGCTTTTCGCTGTGCGGCTCCATCCTCATCATCACGGTGGTTGAGAAGTTCCGCCAAGGGGGCTGGGTTACTTTGGCCGTCACTGGCTGTTGCATTGGGCTTGCTTTCTTGATCAAGCGGCATTACCGGGGCATGGCAGGAAAGCTGGCTGAGCTTGATCGCACGTTGGGCACGATCCCCGCCGGTGAGGAGAAGGTTGCGCCGTCCCTTGACCCTGGCAAGCCCACGGCGGCTTTCCTGGTGGCGAGCTACAGCGGGCTGGGGGTTCACACGGTTTTGAACGCGCTCCGCTTTTTCCCCGGGCACTTCCGCAACCTGGTTTTTTTGTCGGTGGCGGTGGTGGATTCGGGGGCATTTAAGGGCGAAGGGGAGCTTGCCAAGCTTCGGCAACGGCAGGAAGCCATGCTGGCCGAATATGTGGCCCTGGCCAATAGGCTGGGTTTTGCCGCCACTTCTCGCTTGGGCGTCGGCACCGACGTGGTGGCGGCAGCGGAGGCGCTGTGTCTGGAGGTGCTGCGAGAGTTCCCACGAACGGTGTTCTTTGCGGGCCACCTCATCTTCCGTCGCGAGCGGTGGTACCACCGCTACCTCCACAACCAAACCGCTTTTGCCCTGCAAAAACGCCTGCAGTGGCAGGGAGTTCCGGTGGTGGTCTTGCCGGTACGGGTGTACTAGCGTAAAAACCGGCATCGGAGAAATGGGGCACTGCTTGACACCCGGAGGGACCAGACCTAGATTATGCGCCATGAGAGGGCGGGCGCTCGGCCTGCTGATGTTGGCCGCCGTTGGGCTGGTTGAACTAGGTGAACCCTTCCTAGGTATGTCCCACCAATCGGCCTCACAACCTCCGGTCCAGGAGGTGTCCTTCGGCGGTCTGGTGAGTCCTTCCGAGTCCCTGGCGCTGCCCGATGCCCGCGGCAAAAGCGAGGCTGTCGTTGTGGCCGCGGATGACTCAATCTCTCCCGTGGGCTTAGACCAACAGTACCTGCACCTAGGAAGCGGGTCTTTCACTCCTTTGGGTCCGCTGGCGCAGGTACGCCCACCCATGCGCTGTTGAACCTCTCCTCCTAGGCACAACCAACTGTTGTGCCTTGCCAAAAACTTTCTCTCTGTAAAAACGAGCAGTTGTGCTTCGTAGCCCGACCGAGGGTCGGGCGGGAGGTTTCGCTTGATGTGGAATCGCACGATGAGGGCGCCGTTGGCGGGCGGGGCTCAGCCTATAGCCCAAGGGTGGCGATGCGGGGCTGGCATGAAGCCAGGAGGGGTCAGTAGGAGTGCTGTGCTTTTGGTGGTGGTGTTGGTGCTTTTGGCGGGTGGTTGCAGCAAGCTGCGGGCGCGCCAGCTGGTGCGGGAAGCCAACGAGCATTACAAGGCGGGACGGTATGAGGATGCCATCAAGCTGTACCAGCAAGCGGAAGCTATCGAGCCGCAAGAGGTGCGCATCAAGAAGTTCATTGCCTACGCTTACATGGCCTTGTACCAGCCGGGCTCGCGCCACCCCAAGGATGTGGCTGCTGCCGATAACGCCATTGCCTATTTTAAGCGCTACCTTCAGGTTCGTCCCGATGACCAAAAGGTGGCGCAATCGTTGGTGACGATGTACATGAACTCCGATCGCTTGGCTGAGGCAATTGCGTACTTCAAGCAGTACTCCACCGATCATCCCAATGATGTTCAGGCCGTGCAGTCCATTGCCATGCTTTATGCGAAACAGGGTGATTTCGACGCAACGTTCAACTGGCAAAAACGCTACATTTCCATGCTGGAAAAAGCTTCCTTCCGTGACCCCAAGGAGCGCAAGGACAAATTGGCCGAGGCGTACTACACGTTGGGGGTTACCTGCTGGGAAAAATCGTACTCTTCTTCGCCAGAGCTACTTCCGCTTTCTCGACGCTTGGAAATTCTCAATACCGGGCTTTCCTGCCTGGAAAAGGCGATGCAGTTCCGGGATAACTACGCCGATGCCATGGCCTATGTGAACCTTATTTATCGCCAGTACGCCAAGTACGAAACCGATCCAGTCAAGCAGGCGGCCTATACCGCTAAGGCCAATGAGTGGTTGGCCAAAGCTGTGTCGGCGCGGCAAGCGCAAGAAAAGCAGCAACGGGAAGAGCAAGCAAAAAAGAACCTATTAGAGGCCATGTGACCATGTTTGAGGACCAACTGATCGAGTCGCGGAAAAACAAAGGTGAGGGCAAGCGCAGTCTGGTTTCTCTACCGCTGTCGCTGCTCATTCACGCCGTCGTAATTGGGGCCGCGGTGGTGGGCACCATGTGGGCCATCGAGGATATTCCCGAGCCGCCCATTCCGGTGTCGTTTTACGCGGCGCCGCCGCCACCGCCCCCACCACCGCCGCCGCCACCTAAGGCATCGGCCCCCAAACCTAAGGAGCAGCCGAAGCCACAGGAGGTGACGGCACCCGTTGAAATCCCGCAGACGCTACCCCAGCCAGCAGCGGTGCCCGAGCCCGAAACTGGTGTGGAAGGTGGTGTCGAAGGGGGTGTGGAGGGCGGTGTGCCCGGCGGGGTTTTAGGCGGGGTCCTTGGCGGCACGCCAGGAGGTGTGCCTGGAGGTGTGGAGGGTGGTGTTCCTGGGGGTGAGGTAGAAGGGCCGTACCGGGTGGGCGGCAAGATTGCCGAGCCACGGAAAATCGTGCATGTGGCGCCCACCTATCCGGAAATTGCCCGGAAAGCCCGGATTGAAGGGGTCGTCATTTTGGAAATCATCGTGGATAAGGCCGGCAACGTCCGGGATGTGCGGGTGCTCCGGGGTTTAGGGATGGGGCTTACGGAAGCGGCGGTGGAGGCAGTGCGGCAGTGGCGGTACGAGCCCGCGACCCTCAACGGTCGGCCGGTGGAGGTTTACATAACGGTAACGATCAACTTCCGCCTGCAGTAAGGGCGGAAAGGACAGGAGCGGTAACGAATAAGGAGGATAAAAGCAATGTGGATGAGTCCGATAGAACTTTGGAATTCAATGGGATGGATGGCACGGTTGGTGTTTCTTTTTCTTGCCTTCCTCTCGATTTACTCCTTGAGCGTGTCTTTCGAGCGGTGGCTGCGTTTCCGGGAAGCGCGGAAGCAGTCCCTGGCCTTTACGGTAGCGGTCTCGCCGTTGCTCAAGGAAGGCCGTTTGGCTGAGGCCATTGCCCTTTCCAAGAAGTTTCCCGCCAGTCACGTGGCAGCGGTGGTGAGCGCCGGTCTCTACGAGTTTACAGTGGGAGCGCACGGTGCAGGCATTCCTGGGCATGATGTGGTGGAAGCCGGCCAGCGGGCCATGGAGCGAGCTGTGGTGAAAACCACCGAGGAGCTGAAAAAGCGGCTCTCGGGTCTGGCCACCATTGCCACCACTGCCCCGTTCATTGGTTTGTTTGGGACCGTGGTGGGCATCATTAACGCTTTCCGGGGGATGGCGGTAAGCGGCTCCGGGGGGTTGGCGGCGGTTTCTTCGGGAATTGCCGAAGCCTTGGTAACCACCGCTCTCGGTCTTTTTGTGGCCATCCCGGCGGTGTGGCTTTACAACTACTTCCTTAATAAAGTGGACCGCTTCCGGGTGGAAATGACCAACTCGGGATCCGAGCTTTTGGACGCGTTCCTTAAGTTACGGGCGGCAAAAGCGGCCTAAATTGGCCGGGAGGTAAGGCCCATGGCCATGATGACGGGTGGCGACAGGAACGGCGTGAAAAGCGAGATCAACGTCACGCCCTTGGTGGATGTGTGTTTGGTCTTGCTGATCATCTTTATGGTTGTCACGCCGATGTTGCAAAAGGGCGTGGACGTGCAGCTACCGACCGCGCAGGATCCGGCCAAAAAACCGGAAAGCCAAAACCAGGTTTTGCTGGCAATGAAGGCGGATAAAACCATGTGGTACGAAAACCACTGGCTGCCGGAAAAGGACCTTGCCGCAAGGTTAGCCGAGCTGCACGCCCGCGCTCCAGGTAAGGAAATCGTCGTGAAGGCCGATGCCCGCCTCACCTGGGGGGACGTCAAGCGCCTTTTAAAGCTGGTGAAAGAAGCGGGCTTTTCCAACATGGCGCTTGTGGCCGAAAAGGAGAAAAGGCAATAAGGAGGCAAGATGGCTTTCGACATTTCAGGCTCACCAAGCAGCGCGGTGCGCTCGGAAATCAACGTCACGCCGCTGGTAGACGTGGTGCTGGTGCTGCTGATCATCTTCATGGTGGTCACACCGCTTCTGCAGATGGGTTACGACGTCAACGTGCCTCCCAAAGCGGAAGCCAGCAATGCACCGCCACCCACTGATTTGGTGGTGGTGTCGCTGACCGCAGACAAAGGCATCTTCATTAACAAGGAGAACGTTCCCTTGGAGCAGCTGCGGTTTCGACTGGCGGAAATCCTCAAGAACCGGAGCCGAGGCACGGTGTTTTTTTCGGCTGATGACCGCGTTAAATACGCCGATGCGGTCAAGGTGCTGGACGTCATGCGCGCCTCTGGGGCCAAAAACCTCGGCATCGTTGAGGAGTTTGTGGATCCAACCAGCCATTAGCTTTTGGCGTTTGGTGAAATCGTTTGCTTCGGTGAAGCCAAGCGTTTGAGCGGGGGAGTGCGTTACGGGTGAAGCCTGCCGGTGCAAAAAAAGTCCAATCCGGCGAGCAAAGGAGATGGCTGTCTTTTCAGAGGCGGTGCCCTCGGCAGGCTCACCCCAACCCGTGGTTTGACCCACTCCCGGTGCTTTGCTAGTGTTGCCGGGTCATGGGTCGAGCATGGGCTGTCCTTGCGGTTGGGCTTTGGGCGTCTGCCTCTGCCGGCAGTCAGGTGGAGGGCCTTTCCGGGAAAGCCAAGCTGGATGCGGTACTGGCCGAGATTTCCAAGGCGCAGCTGGCCATCCAGACGCTTTCGGCCAACTTTCAGCAAACCAAGGTAAGCCGTCTCCTTAAAGAGCCTTCGGTGCTTAGCGGGGTTTTTTACTACCAGGCTCCGGATCAGGTGCGCTGGGAGTACCGGAACCCCAGGGAAACCGTGGTACTGGTCACCGCCCAAGCCATGGTGACCTACCGCCCCGCCGAGCGGCTGGCGGAAAAGGTGGAGCTAGGCCGCAGCCAGCGCAAGCTGTTCTCCTTCCTTTCGGCCAGCGAGCCCATCATGAACCTCTCCCGGCATTTTTCCTTTACCTTGCGGGACCCCGGTGGCGAAGGTAACTTCGTGCTGATCCTTAACCCGGTGACCCACCAGCTGAAAAAGCGCTTGCACCACGTGGAGCTGGTTATTGACCGGAAGAGCTTCTTGCCGGTGCGGTTTTCCTACACGGAAGCGGATGGCGACGTGACCACCTACGAGTTCTCCCAGGTGAAGATCAACCAACCTCTTCCTCCGAACCTGTTTTCCCTGGATCTGCCCCCCGGTGTGCGGGTGGTGGAGCTGAAGCTGCGGGGCTCTGAATAAAAGCCATGGGTCGAAACGGAACTTTTCGAGTGGTGGCGCGGGAGGGCTTCGCACGGGCGGGCGAACTGGAAACTCCCCACGGCATCGTCAGGACCCCGGCCTTCATGCCGGTGGGGACTGCCGGCAGCGTCAAAGGCCTGGCCCCCTGGGAGCTGGCTCGGCTCGCTCCGGAAATGGTTTTGGCCAACACCTACCATTTGCTGTTGCGGCCGGGGATTGAGGTGGTGGCGGAGCTGGGGGGGCTGCACCGGTTCATGGGATGGTCCGGTCCTATCCTCACGGACTCCGGGGGTTTTCAGGTTTTTTCCCTGGCGCAGTTGCGGCGGGTTTCCCAGGAAGGGGTGCTGTTTCGTTCGCACATTGACGGCACGGAGTTCCTGCTGACCCCTGAGTCCTGCATGGACGCGCAAAGGCGGCTAGGGGTGGACGTGGCCATGGCCTTGGATGTCTGCCCGGCGCTGCCAGCTTCCCGGGAGACGCTGGAGCAGGCGGTGAAGCTCACGGGCCTTTGGGCCCGCCGCTGTCGGCAAGCCCTTCCCGCGGGGGAGGGGCCGCTTGTTTTTGGCATTGTGCAAGGCGGTCTCGAGCTCGACCTGCGACGGCAAGCTCTGGAAGCGCTCTTGCCTTTGGATTTCGACGGTTACGCCTTGGGTGGCTTTTCGGTGGGGGAGCCACCGGAAGCCATGTGGCAGGCGGTGGGCGTGCTGGCCCCGGAGCTGCCGGAGGATCGGCCCCGCTACCTCATGGGTGTGGGCACGGTGCGGGACATCCTCGAAGCGGTAGCTGCCGGCGTGGACCTCTTTGACTGCGTCATCCCCACCCGCAACGCCCGCAACGGCCTGCTGCACACCAGCCGCGGTCCGGTGGTGGTAAAACACGCCCGCTACCGCGGCTGTCCGGAGCCCCCCGATCCCCAGTGCACCTGCCCTACCTGTCAAACGTGCTCCCTGGCGTACCTTCGACACCTTTACCTGGCCCGCGAGGCCGCTTACGTGGTTCTGGCCACGGTGCACAACCTGCACTTTTACTTGACCTTGATGCGACAGGTACGGTCGGCTATCATAGATGGCCGCTTCGCCGAGCTGCGGCAGGGCATAAGCGCTGATCTGGCGGCGGCAGTGGAGGCATCATGAACCCGCAAAACCCCTTAGTTCAGCTTTTTCCGCTGCTTCTGGTGTTTGTGATTTTTTACCTGGTGATGATCGTGCCCATGCGGCGGCGCCAGAAAAAGCACCAGGAGATGCTGGCGGCCCTCACCAAGGGGGATCGCGTGATCACCAGCGGCGGCATTTACGGCACCATCGTCAACGTGGAAGGCGACGTGGTGACGTTAAAGGTTGCCGATAACGTGAAGATTCAGGTGGCGCGTGGCGCCATTGCTGGTCTCGCCAAGGACGCGCCCAACGTAAGCTTCTCATCTCCCGAGTAAGGAGGCGACATGCGCAAGAGCCTCACCTGGCGTTGGATTCTCATTGGTTTGGTCACGGCCGGGGCTGTTTTCTTGATGTGGCCGCCGGAGAAGAAGATCCACTTAGGCCTCGACCTGAAGGGCGGCATCCACCTGGTGTTGAAGGTCAACACCGAGGACGCGTTGCGGGCCGAGGTGGATGCGGCCATGGAGCGGCTGCGGCAAGCGCTCACCGAGAAGGGCTTTCCCCCCGAAAGCATGACCCGCTTGGAGGACAACGAGGGGTTTTCCTTTAAGCCGGCACCCAACACCGACCCAGCGGTGCTGGATCAGGTGTTGAGCGACAAAGTGCCCGACTTTCAGGTGAGCCGCGGGGTGACCGTGACCTGCCGGCTGCAAGAGCAGGTGGCGCGGGAGCTGCGCGATATGGCGGTGCGGCAAGCGCTGGAAACCATCCGCAACCGCGTGGACCAGTTTGGCGTGGCGGAACCGGTGATCCAGCGGCAGGGGAACAGCGACCGCATTGTGGTGCAGCTTCCGGGCGTGGACGATCCGGCACGCGTGAAAGACCTCATCCGGGCCACTGCGTTTTTGGAGATCAAGCCGGTGGTGGCGGTGGCGGATTCGGAAGCGGCGTTGCTTGCCAACTACGGTGGCAAGGTCCCCGACGATTCGGTGGTGGTCACCGGCGATGAGCGGGACATCACCGGCCGGGTGGTGGGGAAGCGCTATTACCTTTTGAAGAAGGCCTCGGTGATTACCGGCCGCGACCTGCGCAACGCCCGGCGGTCCCAAGATCAGTTCGGACAGCCGGCGGTTTCTTTTAGCTTAACGCCGGAGGGCGGCCGCAAGTTTGGGGCTTACACCGCGGCCCATATTGGCGAGCAAATGGCCATCGTGTTGGACAACAAGGTCTATTCGGCGCCAGTCATCAGGGGGCACATTACCGACTCCGGCATCATCGAAGGGCAGTTTACGGTGCAGGGCGCTGAGGACCTGGCGTTGGTATTGCGGGCTGGTGCACTGCCGGCATCCATCACCTACCTGGAGGAGCGCACCGTGGGCCCGTCCTTAGGGCGGGATTCGGTGATCCGCGGGGTTCGCTCCGGTCTTGTGGGGCTGGCTTTGGTGGTGCTTTTCATGCTTGCCTACTACCGGGGGGCCGGTATCAACGCTAACGTAGCCTTAATCCTTAACGCCGTGCTGCTGCTGGGGGCCTTGGCGGCCTTCAAAGCCACCCTTACTTTGCCCGGTATCGCCGGCATCATCCTGACCTTGGGTATGGCAGTGGACGCCAACGTGCTGATCTTCGAGCGCATCCGCGAGGAGCTGGCGGTGGGCAAGACCGTGCGCAACGCCGTGGATTTGGGTTTCTCGCGGGCCTTGGGCACGATCATTGACTCCAACCTCACCACGCTCATTGCCGCTCTCTTCCTCTTCCAATTTGGTACTGGACCGATCAAGGGCTTTGCGGTGACGTTGTCCTTGGGTCTGATGATTTCGATGTTCACGGCGGTCTTTGTTTCCCGAACGTTGTTTGAGCTGGTGCTCTCCCGCAAGAGCGGGCGTGGGCCACAGACGCTTTCCATTTAGGGAGTGCCTATGCGCTTTTTTGCCAATACCAACTTTCCGTTTTTGCGTTACCGCCGCATTTGGATTGGGATTTCCCTGGCGCTGGCGGCGTTGGGGGTGGCGAGCATGGTTTGGGGCCCGGGGCTCAAGCTGGGCATTGACTTTTCCGGCGGTACCCAGCTTACGCTCAAGTTCAAACAGGAGCCTGACCTTTCGCGGGTGCGGAAGGCCTTGGAAGCCCTCAAGCTGGGGGAGGTCACGATCCAGCGCTTTGACGAGCCGGAACGGCACGAGTTCTTGGTTCGTGTGCAAAACCCCGGACAGGAGGGGGACTTTTCCAAGGTGATGGCCGAGGCCCTGGACCGCGAGTTCCACGGCACCGGTTCGGGGTCCCTGCCGCTGCACACCGTGGGTGTCGATGCCCTGCGGGACGCCCTGGCTGCGGCGGACCCTGATCATGTGGGCGGGGGTTTGGATGCCCGTCGGCAGCACTACGAGCCGCAGGCTGAGGCAGTTCTGCAGCTGCGGAAGGAGCTGGGGATCTTTCAGGGTCCCGAGGACCTGGACAAGGTGACGGCGCTTTCCCCGGCGGTCCGGACGTACCTGAAAACCAGCGCCCACTTTGGGGAGTTCACGGTGTTAGCTGCCGAAGCGGTGGGTCCCCTGGTGGGCAAGGACCTACGCAACAAAGCCATGCAGGCCGTTGCCTTTTCGCTTTTGGGCATGTTGGTTTACATTGCCTTCCGGTTTCACCTTCCCTACGGAATCGGCGCTGTGGTGGCCACCTTCCACGACGTGATTCTCACGTTAGGGGCGCTGTCCATTACCCAACGGGAGATCAACCTCCCCACCATTGCGGCGCTCTTGACCCTGGTGGGTTACTCGGTGAACGACACGGTGGTGATCTTTGACCGCATCCGCGAGCGGTTAAAGCTGGAGCGTGGTAAGTCGCTGGTGGAGATCATGGACAAGGCCATCAACCAGACGCTGTCGCGGACGGTGATCACCTCGGGTCTCACGCTTCTGGTGGTCATTGCGCTGTTCCTCTTTGGCGGCGATGTCATCAACACCTTTGCGTTTGTGCTGTTAGTGGGGATCATCGTGGGCACGTACTCCTCAATTTACATTGCCTCCCCGGTGGCTCTGTTCTTTACCGAGCTGTTTGCCAAAAAGAAGGCCGGCAAGGCTCGCCGGTAAAGTTTGGCGGTTTTGGCAGCGGGCCCTCTTGGCGGAGGGCCCGCTCGCTTTTTAAGGGCTAGAATGGAGTGATGGACACGCTGCCGCGTTTTGACGATATCCTGGAACAGGTCCAGGCTTACAAGCCCACCTGTGACGAGGATTTGCTGCGGCGGGCGTACGTCTTTTCGGCCATGGCCCATCAGGGCCAGGTGCGGGCTTCGGGCGAGCCTTACCTGGTGCACCCCCTGGAGGTGGCGCGGATTCTGGCCGAGATGCGCCTGGACGAAGTGGCCATTGCCGTGGGCTTGCTCCACGATCTTTTGGAAGACACCTACGTCACCGAGGAGACCCTCCGCGATCAGTTCGGCGATCGCATCACCAACTTGGTGAAGGCCCTCACCAAGATCACCACGCTGGAAAAATCCTACGCCGCCCGCCAGGCGGCCCAGGCCGAGTCCTTCCGCCGCATGCTCTTGGCCTCCATCGAGGACATTCGGGTGCTTTTGGTCAAGCTGGCGGACCGCCTCCACAACATGCGGACCTTAAACTTCCTGGACGAGAACAAGCGCCAGCGCATCTCCCAGGAAACCTTGGAAATTTACGCACCGCTCGCCCATCGCCTGGGCATGGGGAGGATCAAAGCGGAACTGGAGGATTTGGCCTTTTGGAACCTCTTCCCGGAAGAAGCCAGGAGGCTTTCCGAGGAGCTTTCGGCCAGAAGGGAAAAGGCTTCGGCGGCCATTGAGCTGGTGCGCTCCGAGCTGGAGCACATGCTCAAGGAGCTGTCCATTGAAGGCGAGGTGCGCTTCCGCATCAAGCACCTTTACTCCATTTGGCGCAAGCTGAACGTCCAGGGCATCTCCCTGCATGAGCTTTTCGACTTTCTGGCGTTCCGGGTGGTGGTGGACAACGTGGCTAACTGCTACGCGGTTCTGGGCCTGGTCCACCAGCGCTGGCGGCCGGTCCCCGGGCGCTTCAAGGACTACATCTCGGTTCCCAAGTCCAACGGCTATCAGTCGCTGCATACATCGCTTCTGGGGCCGGAGGGCTTGCCCTTTGAGGTGCAAATCCGCACCTGGGACATGGACGAGGTGGCGGAAAAAGGCGTGGCCGCCCACTGGCTTTACAAGGAAGGCCGCGATCCGGGTGCCGATCATCCTCGCCTGGCATGGCTCCGTTCGCTGGTGGAAGGGCAGCAGGAAAGCCCCCGGGAGTTTTTGGACTCACTGCGGCTCAACCTTTACCCCGAGGAGGTGTTTTGCTTCACACCCAAGGGCGAGCTGGTGCGTTTGCCCCGGGGGGCCACCCCGGTGGATTTTGCGTACGCCATCCACACCGAGGTGGGCAACACCTGCGTGGGAGCGCGGGTGAACGGTCGCCTGGTCCCTCTTCGCACGGTGCTGAAGACCGGCGACATCGTGGAAATCCAAACCTCTCCCAACCAGGTACCCCGTCGGGGCTGGCTGGAGTTTGTGGTCACCGCCCGGGCGCGCACAAAAATTAGGGCCTATTTGAAGAAGGGTGAGAAGGACCGCGCCCGGGTTTTGGGGCGCAAGCTCCTGGAAAGAGAAGCGCGGCGGTTGGGCCTGGCGGTGAAGCAGGGGCTGGAGGGGTTCAACCTGAAGGAAGCGGTGGTCCACCACGGCTTTGCCAAGGAGGAAGACCTTCTGGCGGCGGTGGGCTTCGGTCGCCTTTCGGCACGGGAGGTCATGGCCGTATTTGCCCGCGAAAAGGGCGAGCCGGAAAAGACCTCCGCTTCCAAGGTTCGCCCTCATCCCGGATCCGAGGGGCTGGTGGTGGAGGTCATGGGCGATCGCGACCTCCTCACCTTCCGGGCCAAATGCTGCCAGCCGCTCCCCGGCGACCCCATCGTGGGCTACGTGACCCGTGGTCGGGGGGTAGCCATCCATCGGCGGAGCTGCCCCAACCTCCGGCGACTGGCCTTAGCTCCCGAGCGAGAAGTGGAGGTGCGGTGGGGTTCCCTGGGGGCTTCGTACCCCATGCCGCTGCACGTGTTCTTCGAGGATCGTCCGGGGATGCTGGCGGCCATTTCTCAGGCCATCACCAGCGCCGGCTCCAATATCCGCACCTGCCATTTGGCCACCGAGGATCGCTGCGGGGTGGTCAACCTGGAGGTGGACGTGAGCGGCCGGGACCAGCTGGAAAAAGTCGTGGCCCTCATCCGCCGGGTGTCCGGGGTGACGCGGGTGGATTTTGGCTTTACCCGAGATTTTCGCCAGCTGGTGGCCACTCGGGGTTCCGAGGTGGCAGGCGGGGCCCGTTAGCGGACGGCCTTTTGCACGCGGCCGGAGCGCAAACAGCGGGTGCAAACCTTAATGCGCCGAGTACCGGCGGCAAAACGCGCGCGCACCACATGCAAATTGGGCCGCCACCGCCGCTTGGAGACGTTGTGAGCGTGGGAAATCTGGTTACCCACCATGCTTTTCTTGCCGCAAATCTCGCAAACTCTTGCCATCGTGACCTCACATGCGCCTTTCGCCGCGCAGCGCGGATTGTAGCATACTCAAGTGACGGAGGTCACCAAGTGCGCGGCTGGCAAATGAGTAGGCGAGCTCGAGTTCAAAAGGCTTTCTTTTATATCATGAGGAGAGGAGATAGCCTCTGCTTTGATGGTGGCCGCTTGACAAGAGGATATTGCAGTCATTACATTAGCAGCAAAGATGGGCACGACGCGGAAGGCAAGCTCCGACGCAGCAGTGAGGAAAAACGTTGAGGAGGGGGTGGTAACGTGCTGCTAGGGAAAAAGAAAAACATCGTCGGGCTGGATATTGGCTCTTCGGCTGTGAAGCTGGTGGAGCTTAAAGGCGGGCGCGGGGGGAGGTTTACCCTCGTTCATGCCGGTCTCGCCCCCCTTTCCCCAGAAGCCATTGTGGAAGGCACCATCATGGACTCCTCCCTGGTGGTGGAGGTGGCGGGGCGCTTGGTGCGCGAGCGGGGCGTGCGGAACGCCAACTTTGGCGTTTCCCTGGCGGGGATGAACGTGGCCATTCGAAAGATCCAGGTGCCCGCTATGTCCGAAGCCGAGCTGGCGGAGTCCATCCAATGGGAAGCCGAGCAGTACTTGCCCTTTGACGTGAACGATGCCAATCTGGACTACGTGATCTTGGAAACCGGTGCGGAGAGCATGACGGTGTTGGTGGTGGCTGCCAAGAAGGAGCGGGTTGCCGACTACACCAGCATCGTCACCCAGCTGGGCAAGACCCCGGTTCTTGTGGACCTTGATGTTTTCGCCGTGCAAAACGCTTACGAGTACAACTACGGTTTGCCCGAGGATCGGGTGGTGGCTTTGGTCAACGTGGGGGCTTACCTCACCAATCTCAACATCCTGGCTCACGGTCAGTCGCTGTTTTGGCGGGACATTGTCTTTGGCGGTAACAACTTCACGGAAGCCATTCAGCGCGAGCTGCACGTGACCCGGGAGCAAGCGGAAGCCATTAAGACCGGTGAAAGGGTAGGGGACGTCTCCCCGCAAACCGTGTACGGTATCCTCAACGCTGTGGCCCAGGACTTCGCCGAGGAGCTCAAGCGGACCTTTGACTTCTTCTACACCACCTCGGCCCACGATCGGGTCGAAGAGATCGTGCTTTCCGGCGGGTCCGCTCAGCTTTTGAACTTGGACCAAGTGCTGAAGGATCGGTTTTCGGTTCCTGTGGAAATCATGAACCCGTTCAAGGAAATCACTTATTCGGAAGCGGAGTTTCCACCCGAGTGGTTGAACCGCCATGCTCCTGCTATGGCCGTTGCTGTGGGCATGGCGCTGCGGACGGTGGGGGACTAGCGCCATGATCAAGGTCAACCTAATTGGGGAAGCCAAGCGGGAGAAGGCGGCAAGAAGGCCGCTTCTGACCCTTGCTGGCGCCAACGTCAACAACTACATCGTTGTCGGGTTGATTGTCGTCGCCCTGGTGTGGATTGGCATGCGTTATTGGCGGTTGTCCACGCAGCTGGCCTCCATCAACGAGGAAATCGCCCAAAATCAAAAGGAGTACGACCGCCTCAAGCCCATTATCGAAGAGGTGGAAAACTTCAAGAAGAAGAACGCCGAGCTCAAGCACAAGATCGAGGTCATCGAGCAACTGAAAGCCAACCAATTTGGGCCAGTGCGCATCATGGATGAGGTCAGCAAGGCGCTGCCGGACCTGGTGTGGCTCACCAGGATGGAGCTGGCCGGACGCACCGTTTCGCTCACCGGGCAAGCCCTCAACGAAAACGCGGTGGCCAACTTCATTGCCAATTTGGCGGCCAGTCCCTTCTTTTCGGAACCCACGTTGCGGGTTATGAGGCAGGATCAACAGGGGGTGTTTAGCTTTGATTTGTCCTGCGGGTTCAGCCCAACCCCCCGAACCGGCAGCGAGGCTTCGGGGCAATGAGGGAGCGTGACTATGGCAGGTCTTGAGCTGGAAAACCGACCTTGATACTTCGCCTTGATCTTGGGCGCGGTTATTGCCGGTGTGGGTATCTGGGGGGCGGAAAGCCAGTGGCTTTCCGGGATCGAACAGGATATCAAGACCCGTACCGGTGAGCTGGAAAGCCTTAAACAAAAAGTCCGGGAGGGCAAGGCGGCGGAAGCGCGGTTGCCGCAGTTCCGGGAAGAGTTTGCCCGCCTGGACAGCGAGCTGCAGAGGCTTTTGCGTATCCTGCCTACGCAAAAGCAAACGGACGAGCTCATTAAGAAAATCAAAGCCCTTACTGAGCAGGGAAGCTTCCGCTTTGTGGCTTTCGAGCCGCAAGGTTTCCAAAAGAAAGACTTTTACACGGAATGGCCCATTCGCGTCAGTTTGGAGGCGGGCTACCACGATCTCGCCAGGTTTTTCGATCGCCTTTCCAAGTTTTCACGTATCATCAACGTGGAGACCTTGTCCTTGGCAGCTCTCAATAAGCCCGGGCCTTACACCTTGACCGCTGGCTTCACCATGAAGACCTTCATTTACGGTGAGGTCAAACCGGAGGGAGGGGCGAAATGAAGAAACCTGTCCTTTGGCTGGTGGGCTTGATTTGGGCAGGCTGGGTGGCTTCCCAAACGCCGGCCCCCACACCCAGGCCGGAGGAAAAGCCCATTGACACCTCCACGGTGGAGCGCATCCTGGCGGGGGAAGAGGAAGTGGCGGCCGGGGGCGGATTTACCTACGACCCTGCGGGACGGCGGGATCCCTTCCGCTCGCTTTTGAAGGGCCGCTCCCGGGAGGAAATGGGAGAGCGCCCACCGGGCCTGCCGGGAATGGGTGTGGAGGAAATCCGCTTGCAGGGCATCATCAAGCTCCCTGAAGGGTACGTGGCGCTCATTCAAGGTACCGACAACATGTCCTATCTCATCAAACCCGGCACGGTTCTTTACGATGGCACGGTGGAAAAGATTGAGCCGGGCAAGGTAACGTTTAAGGTGAACGTGGCGGATCCTAGAAGTTTGAAGCCGTACCGCGAGGTGGTGCGGACGCTGCAGTAAGCGCGAGGGGGTTGCAATGAAGCCGACAGAAACTCGACGGGTTTTGGCTAGCCTAGCGGTCATGCTTTTGGTGGTGGGAAGCCTAGGGGCCCAGGAGGAGGTGTCGATCCTGGGCATGGCCTGGACCCCAACTCCAGCTCCAGCGTTGGTGGTGAGCGCCTCCGGGCCGCTGCCCTATCGGGAGGTCACGGGTGAGGGCGGCGTTTGGACCCTGGAGTTCCCGAAGGCCCGTTTGGCGCAGCCTGTGGAAAGCCTGGCGGAACCGCAAGCTGGCTTGAGGCGGGCCACGCTGGCCACCCACGAGAGCGGAGCCGTGAGCCTGATCCTGGAGTTGGCGCCCGGGGTGCACCCCCTCGTTCGCGCTTTGCCTGCCGGGGTCGAGGTGCGCCTGGCTGGGCGCGAGAAGGCGGCGGCTGCCCCGCGCGGCGAGGTTGAGGTGATCCCGGCTGTGGACGGGGAAACCGTGACCGTGCTGGTCAAGGGGTTGGGCCCGGTAGCTGGCAAGGCCTTTGCGCTGGACAACCCCCCGCGGGTGGCGGTGGATATCCCGGGCATCCTTCCCAGCAAGGCACGCCGGGTTTACCCCGTAGGGACAGGCGGGGTGCAACGGGTGCGGGTCGCCCAGTTCGCCGTGCAACCGGAACCGGTAGTGCGCGTGGCCATTGACCTGGATGCGCCAATGAAGTACGCCGTGGAAAGCACCGGGGAAGGCCTGGTGGTGCGGCTGGGCTCCGGGGATATGGCGGTGGCCGCTAACGCTTCGCCTCTTCCCGAGGTGGTGACGCCGGTGGCGGTGACGGAAGAGCCGGTATCGCCGGTAACGGCGAAAGAGCCAACCACTCCCGAACCGGTGAAAGTGGCGGAGGCGCAAGCGCCCANNCCCACTGCGACCCCCGCCCCACCTGCCCCGGCACCGGCTGCCGATGTGGCCGTGGCACCGCCGGTGGCGGTGGCGCCAGCCCCACCGGCAACGACGAGCTCTCCGAGCCCGCCGGTGGACTCGCCGTACACCTCCACACCGAAGGCGCTGGTGGAGCAGGCGGCTCCAACCCCTAAAGCTGCCACGGGACCCAAGGAGGTGGAAACCCAGGAGCGCCAGTTTACCGGCGAGCCCATCAGCTTGGAGCTTAAGGACGCGGACATTAAGGACGTGCTCCGCTCCTTTGCGAAGATCACCGGTCTCAACATTGTGGTGGATCCGGATGTTACCGGCTCGGTCACGGTGACTTTGGAGAACGTGCCGTGGGACCAGTGCCTGGACATCATCCTGCGCATCAACCGCTTGGATTACGTCATTGAAAACAACGTGCTGCGGGTAGCGCGAATGGAGCGGTTAACGCAGGAAAAGCAAGCCTTGGCTGCTTACCAGAAGCAAGCGGAAGCCGCCCGGCCCATGAAAACCGTTACGAAAGTGCTTTCGTACGCCCGGGCCGAGGACGTGAAGGCCATCCTCACCGCAGAGAAATTCATCGTTTCCGAGCGCGGTTCGGTGGTGGTGGATCCGCGTTCCAACATGCTTATCATTAGGGATCTGGCCGACCGCCTGGAGGGCATCCTCAACCTCATTGATGAGCTGGACCACCCCAACCCGCAGGTGCTCATTGAGGCGAGGATTGTGGAAACCAGCCGTCGCTTTAGTCGGGCACTGGGCCTTGCATGGGGATTCTCTGCCGTGGCCGACGCTGAGCATGGGACAACTACGGGCTGGCGTTTTCCCAACTCGGGTAGTGTTCAGGGCGGCGTCTTCGGCGATCCCGCCGCTGGCTTCACACGCGTTGGCGGGACAACCGGTTTTCTCTCGTTAGCGTTTGCGGATATCCTCAACGCCTTCAATCTCGATATTGTACTTTCCGCCGCAGAAAGTGATGGCTTGGTTAAGGTTATTTCCGCGCCCAAAGTAGTCGCCCAGGATAACCAGGGCGCCAAGATCGAAAGCGGAATCCAAATTCCAATTGCGCAAACCGTGACCCAGGGGAACGTGACGAGCACTACTGTTACCTTCAAAGATGCCACCATCAAACTGGAGGTTACCCCGCACATTACTGCCGAGGGGACAGTCCAGCTTGATGTGAAGCTGGATAAGACTGAAGTGCTGGAAGGTGTAAATGTCATAGCAATTGGCGCACAATTAGCCGGTGCACCGCTGTCCAAGCGCGTGGCCGAAACCAAGGTTCTTGTGCGGGACGGTGGCACGACGGTGATTGGTGGGGTGTACAAGATGAAGCAGGATCAACAGCGAAGTCAGGTTCCAGGTCTTGCCTCTATTCCAGTAGTTGGGAACCTTTTTAAGCGGCGCGAGGTGAAGGAAGATAACGACGAGCTGTTGATCTTCTTGACGCCGCGCATCGTGAAGTATTAGGGGGACGGCTATGACGAACGTAACCAAGAAACTCTCAGTTGTTCTGCTAGGGGGCGTAGCCTTTTTGGGCGGTTGTGCCGCCGGCAACCACTCCGCCGACGAGGAAGCGCCGGTGATTCTTACCGTCGAAGTGCGAGAGGGCCCGGCAGACATTGATATTTCCAACCGGCAGGATGTGGCGATTGGAAACATGCAGATCAAGTCGCAGGCCAAAGCCCCGGGAACAACGTTGGGGCCCCAGGACGATGTTGTCCTTACCGAGTGGGTCATCACCCCGGAGCGGATTGACGGCGGTACTGTGGCTTCGCCAGTTTGGCGAAATGTAGTCAGTGTTACCGTACCTGCTGGGGGCACGGCAAACTTACAAAACTACCGGATTTTCCCGGCGGAGTACTTTGACCAGCAGCCGCTGGTGCAGCTTTACCCGCAAAACGGGGGTTTCGACCGTGAAACCGGTAAGCGCAACATTCGTCAGCGTCTCAAGATTGCCATTTACGGCAAGACGGTGGCTGGCCGCCGGGTAACGTTGCGCTTCGATTGGGATTTGAACTTCTTTTATCAGAACTACTGAGGGAGGGGACTGGCATGATTAAGGTAGAAGCCTTTGTTGGTAGCTTAAGCTTGGCGGGGGTCTTGGTACTTACCGCCTGCAGCAAATCGGACAGCCCCACCGCTCCCAGGCCCTCCCCCACGCCTAGCGCCGCCACCCTGCAATTGGCAGTGGAGAGTAGCCCGGCATACGTGGGTGATGTACTTTCAGCACGGGCCCAGGTCACCGTGGGGGGTTCCGCCGTGGCCGACGGAAGCCCTGTCGCGTTTGCCCTCGGGCTCAATCAGTGTTTATTCGCTGAGAACGCTTCTCCAACGATTACCAAAACCACCGTTGCAGGTATTGCGCGTGTCACGTTCAGCTGTACGGCCGCCGGCGAGGTCGAGCTTTCTGCGCGTTACGGCTCTGCCAACGACACAAAGCGCTTTACGGTTCAATACAACCCTAACGCCATAGTTCCGGCTACCAGTGCCCCAAGCATTTTCCAGCTTGACCCCGCGGTAGGAAATGGAAAGGGGGGTGAGTACGTCACCATCGTTGGCGATGATTTGTGCTCCTACTACACCGCGTCGGGTAACTGCGTGCAGCCTGGGAAGGTTCAGTTCCAAATTGGGGCACCAGTCAACGCCACCCGTGATGCGCCGGTGGTGGCCGCCTCCGCGAACGGGGATCGTTTAATCGTTTTAACCCCGCAACCGTCCCCCAACCCCTTGACTCAGGATGCGATGGTCTCGGTGGTGGTCACTACCGTTGCCGGCTCGGCCACCGCTACCGACGCTTTCCGTTACAGCGCCCAGCAGCTGCCACCGCTGATCTATAGCCTCCAACCGAGCTCTGGTTCCGCTCGGGGAGGCGAAACGGTAACCATTTACGGCGCTAACTTCCAGGAGCCAGTGAAGGTGGAGTTTTCTCCGGGCGGAGTGGCGCAAGTGGTGGATGTGCCGCCGGGGGGTAACCAGATTACCGTCATTACTCCCCAAAACTCCGTTCCCATTGACGCCGACACTACGGCCAGCGTGACGGTGACTTCCCTTTTTGGCACCGGGAGGGACCAGACGGTTACGAAACCCAGTGCCTTCACGTTTAAGGCTGAGGTCACCACACCTGTCCTTTACGCTCTTTCGCCCAACGCCGGGCCCATCGAAGGGGGCACTCGGGTAACGATCTTTGGTACTGGCTTCCAGTACCCGGTGCAGGTGCTGTTTGGCGATCGGGAAGCGCAAGTGGTGTCCTCCAACTTCAACCAAATCGTGTGCATTGCGCCTTCCATTGCCCCCAGCCAGCCGGGAAGCCCGACGGTGGTGCAGGTGCAGGTGAAGAACATCCTTACCGGCAAGGTGTCGTCCAACACGCTGGCCTATCGTTACGGTGAGGCTATGTTTGTGTCCGGGATTACGCCCAACACCGGCTACATCCTGGGTTGGACGCCGGCGACCATTTACGGTCAGGGCTTTGTGGCACCGGTGCAGGTGTTGGTGGACCAGGGCGGCATCCAGGTGGAAGCCGAGGTGCTTTCGGTTTCGGGGACCTCGCTTCAAGTGAAGATTCCGCCCTATCGCGGGGTCATTGGGGACCAGTGCGCCCCCGTGACCGCTACGATCAAGGTCACGAACCTGGGTTCGAACCTGTCGGTGACGGGTCCCACCTTCACGTACCTGTGCAGCGGCGGGATTTCGGGGACCTAAGGGCGGTAGAGCATTGCATTGTTAACGGGTAGGGGCGCACGGCCGTGCGCCCCTACCTTTTGTGCTAGCGGTTTTTTGGGCTACACTTGACCCGTGACGCCGCAGGAGCGCATCGCTGAGTTGACCCGGGAGCTTGCCGCAAACCCCGCTTCCCGGCAGTTCTATCAGCTGGGGGAGCTTTTGCGCCGGGAGGGACAGCTCGACCAAGCCGTCACTGTCCTGCGCCAGGGGCTTTCCCATCACCCGCGGTACGTGGCAGCGTGGGTTTCGCTGGGTAGGGCGCTTTTGGACCTGCAGAAGCTTGCCGAGGCGCAGGCTGCCTTTCGCGAAGCGTTGGCGCTGGATCCTCAGAACCCCGTGGCTTGGCGGCTTTTGGGGGAGGCCCTGTTGGGCCTGGGGGAGCGTACGGAAGCTTTGCACGCCTTCCAGCAAGCTCTGACCTTGGTTCCCGGGGATGAGGTTTTGGAAGAGGCGGTAGCAAGCCTAAAAGCCGAGCTCAGCGTGCCGGCAGCAACGGCGGCACCCCCCCCGCCCCCAGCGGAGCCGCCTTTCGCCGAGCCCTTTGTTGAAAGCTTGGCTCCCCCACCTCCAGCCGGGGAGGACTTGTTCCCGGTGGAAACCCTGCCCCCGGCTGATTTGGAGGCCGATGCGGTTTTCGCGGTTCCACTGGAGCCCCCACCGCCGCCGGCGGACGATTTTCTGCTCGCACCCCCACTGCCCGCCGAAGAGCCGCCGTTGGCGTTGGAAGTGAGCCCCGAGGAGCACGCGGAACCCGGGATCGAGCCATTTGCGGCACCGGCAGCTCCAGCAGAGATCACGCCGGAGCCATCTGCACCCGCTGCGGCTCAGGAGTCGCTTGTACCGGAGCCGTCTCCACCGCCTGCAGCTGCGGAAGCGGTTCTGGCGGAGCCCGAGCCTTTGCCGGTGACAGGCGCTGGTCCTCTGCCTCAGCCGCCGGCTCCTGAGCTGCCCACGCTTCCCACCCTTGCCGATGCCCGGGCAGCCGTGAACCGCGGGGATTTGGCTGCCGCGGCGGAAATGCTTCGCCAGCTTCTTTCGGCCAATCCCGAGCATCAGGAGGCCGCCGACCTTTTGGCTTTGGTGGAGGACATGATGGAGCCTCTGCCCCCCGAGGAACCCAGGCTTTCCCCGCGGGAGAAGAAGATCGCGGCGTTGCAGCGTTTCTTGGCAAACGTTACACTGGCGCGGGAGCGACTGCGGGTATGAACTTCGGCGAGCTGGTTAAGCCCGTAACAGCGTGCCCCGGCCTTTTGGCTTTGGCCATTGCCGACCGCGAGGGCATTGCTGTGGAAAGCTGGGGGCCGGAAGCCGCGGAAGCGGAAGAGGTTGTGGCTGAGTACACGGGCTTTCTGCGGGAGCTCACCACCGCTAACCGCGAGCTGAAGCTGGGTGATTTGCACCAGGTGGTCATTGCCGGAAGCCAGCGGACCATCGTGGTGACGTTCATTACGTCCGATTATTATTTGTTTGCCGTGGTGGACAAGGACGGCAACCTCGGCAAGACCCGCTTTCAAAGCCGCGTAGCAGCCTGGCGGCTGCGTCCCGAGTTCACATAAGCGCGAGGGAGGACGATGTTCACTTTTGACGAGATTTGTCAGTTGATCCGTCTCGTGGCGGAAACCAGGGTAGGGGGTATAGAGCTGGAGAGGGATGGCGCGAAGCTGCGCATTGACGGGGTACAACCCGCCGCTGCGCCGACCATGGTGGGGGCGCCCCTGGTCTCCGAGCAGGCGGTGCAGGCCCTGAGGGCAGCCGTGACCCCGCCGCTGGCCGCGCCGGCACCCGCTGCGGCTGCTACACCCAGCGCGCCGCCAGCGGAAGACTCGGGGGAATCCGAGGACAACCTGCACTTTGTGACCTCGCCCATCGTGGGGACCTTCTACCGCGCCCCCAACCCCGAAGCCCCGCCCTATGTGCAGCCCGGTGACCGCGTGCGCAAGGGGCAGGTGCTGTGCATCGTTGAAGCCATGAAGCTCATGAACGAAATCGAGTCCGATGTGGACGGGGTGGTCGTCAGGATTTACCCCGAAAACGCCCAGCCGGTGGAGTTTGGAGAGCGCCTCTTCGCCATTCGGGTGGACTGAGGTTCCATGATCCGCAAGGTCCTCATTGCTAACCGCGGGGAAATTGCTGTGCGCATCATTGCCGCCTGCCGCGAGGCCGGCCTGGCCACGGTGGCGGTCCACTCGGAGGCCGACCGGGACTCCCTGCACGTGCGCCTCGCTGACGAGTCGGTGTGCATCGGCCCCCCCTACGCCAAGGAGTCCTACCTCAACATCACCGCCATCATCGCCGCTGCAGAAATTACCGGTGCCGATGCCATCCATCCCGGATACGGCTTTTTGGCGGAAAACGCCCACTTTGCTGAGGTGGTGCAGGAGTGCGGGCTCACCTGGATTGGGCCGCCGCCAAACGCCATCCGTCTTATGGGGGACAAGGCCGTGGCCCGAAAGACCGTGGCCGCGCGGGGGGTGCCGGTGGTTCCGGGCTCCCAGGAGCCCCTGGCCAGCCGCGAGGAAGCGGTGGAGCTGGCGCAAACCATTGGTTTTCCGGTAATCCTCAAAGCCTCTGCCGGCGGGGGCGGTAAGGGCATGCGGGTGGCCAACGATGCTCGCGAGCTGCGCCACGCCTTTGACACCGCTCGCCACGAAGCGGAGCGCGCCTTTGGGGTTGGCGACGTGTACCTGGAGAAGTACCTCACCCACCCGCGGCACATTGAAATCCAGGTCATGGCCGACCAGCACGGCAAGGTGGCAAGCCTGGGTGAGCGGGAGTGCTCGATTCAAAGGCGGCACCAGAAGCTCATCGAGGAGTCCCCTTCGCCGGTGATCACCCCGGAGCTGCGCAAGGCCATGGGCGATGCGGCCATTGCGGCCGCCAAGGCGGTGGGCTACGAAGGCGCCGGCACCGTGGAGTTCCTGTTCCAGGACGGGCAGTTTTACTTCATGGAAATGAACACCCGCATTCAGGTGGAGCACCCGGTCACCGAGCTGGTCACCGGGGTGGACCTGGTGCTGGAGCAGCTGCGGGTGGCCAGCGGCCAGCGGCTTTCCTTTTCCCGAAACCCAAAGCTTTCCGGCCACGCCATGGAGTTCCGCATCAACGCCGAAGACCCGGAAACCTTTGCCCCTTCCCCGGGGACCGTGAGCTTCTTGGCCCTCCCGGGAGGACCGGGGGTGCGGGTGGACACCCACCTCTACCGCGGCTATCGCGTCCCCCCGTACTACGACTCGCTTTTGGCCAAGCTCATCGTGTTTGGGCAGAACCGGGAGGAGGTGCTCCGCCGCGCCCGCAGGGCGCTTTCCATGTTCGTGGTGGAGGGGGTGAAGACCACCATCCCGCTTCACCTCAGGATCCTGGAAGACCGCGATTTCCGTGAGGGAAACCTGTCCACGCGCTTCATGGAGAGGTTTCTCGCTTCCCCTTGAGCACCGGTACCCGGGTTTTTCTGGTGGGGTTCATGGGTTGTGGCAAGACAACCACCGGCCAGGCCCTGGCCCGGCGCTTGGGCTGGGCTTTTGTAGACCTGGACACGCAGGTGGAGCAGGTCTTTGGGCTTTCGGTGCGGGACATCTTTGCCCAACACGGGGAGGCGGCCTTTCGCGAAGAAGAGGCCCGACAGCTTGTGGAAACCACCCGCCTGGAGCGGGTGGTGGTGGCCACCGGTGGCGGCACCTTTGTCCCCGAGGCGAACCGGGTCCTGGTGCAGAGGTCCGGCATTTCGGTGTTCTTGGACGTGCCCTGGGGGGAAATCCTGCGCCGGCTGCCCAACAAGTGGGAGGAGCGGCCGCTGTTCCGTTCCCCCGAACAAGCCCTGGAGCTCTACCGCCTGCGCTTGCCTTTTTACCGCTTGGCGGACTTCACCGTTCGCCCGCTGTTTGGGGAGGATGCGGAAGCTTTAGCGGGTAGAATAGCGTTGCTGCTTAGGGGCTTGCTGTGCGCTACGTAATTTTCTCGGATGTGCACGCCAACATCGAGGCCTTGGCTGCCGTGCTGGCACACGCTGCCCGCAAACGTAAAGACGCCTGGGTCTTTTTGGGTGATGCCGTGGGCTACGGCGCCGCCCCCAACCAGGTGGTGGAGCGGCTACGTCGCCTCAAGGGGAGGCTGGTGGCGGTGCGGGGGAACCACGACCGCGTGGTTCTGGATCCGGCCTCCGGCATTGAGTTCTTCAACGACCACGCCAAGCTCGCGGCGCGCTGGACCTCCATCGTTTTGCAGCCCGCCAACCGCCGTTGGTTGAACGCTGTGCCCGCCGGGCCGGTGTGGCTTGAGCCCAACATCGTGGCTTGTCACGGCGCCCCGCAGGACGAGGACACCTACATCTTTGCCGAAACTGATGCCATTGACGCCTTTGCTGCGGTCCCCCAGGCCTGGGTGGTTTTCTTTGGTCACTCCCATGTGCCGTGCGTGTGGGAGCTGCGGCAGGAGGGAACGCAAGCGAGCCTGGCCTTTGCCTGGCTTAAGGGCGGCGATCGCATTGAGCTTTTCCTTTCCCGCGACAGCCGTTACCTCATCAACGTGGGGGCTGTGGGGCAGCCCCGGGACCGGGATTGGCGGCCGGCTTACGGGCTGTTCGACTCGGAGCACGGCAAGCTCACGATTTACCGCGTGGTTTACGACGCTAACGCCGCGCGTAAGCGCATTCTGGATGCCGGCTTACCGCAGATTTTGGGGGACCGGCTGGTGCGGGGTTACTAGCAAAGAGGGAGGCACGCTGTGAGGCAAGGGCTGGCGGTGGTTTTTCTCGGTTTTGTGTCGAGCCTCGCTGCCGCAGGGGCGCAGGACGAACTGGCGGCGCGGCTGCTGCAGGTGGCGGAGACCAGGAGCTTCGACGCGGAAACAGTCCTGGCTGCCGCCGAAAGCCCGGAGGTGCGCTGGCGTCGGAGCGCTGCCAAGCTCGTGGGTCATTTCCGGCAGGAAAGCGCGGCGCGGGTGGCCCTGCAGCTTGCGCGGGACCCCAACCCTGAGGTGCGGGCGGAAGCGGTGGCCTCCCTGGGGCGACTGGCCCCCTGGCTTTCCCAACCCTCCTGGCAAACCCGGGTGCGAAAAGCCTTGACCACTGCCCTGGCGGATCCTGCACCGGCGGTTCGGGAGGCGGCGGCGTGGGCATGGGCGGCGGCGGGGGAGGCGGACAGCGTGCTTTTGTCGGCGGTAAGCCGGGAGCGGGAGCTTGCGGTGCGGGCGGCCATGCTCCGGGAGCTTTGGCGCACCTCGGGCAACCAGTGGCCAGCGGTAGCCCTGCGCTACACCCGGGCAGGGCAAGCCGAGCTGCGCTGGGCGGCGTTGTGGTCGCTCTCCCGCAAGGGCGGTGGGGAAGTGGAGGCGTCGCTGCCCGAGCTTCTCCGCGATCCCGAGCCGCAGGTGCGGCTTTTGGCCTGCGAAGCGGTGCGCCGGCACCGCCTTTCCGGCTTGGCATCCTCGGTGGTGGCGCTGCTCGCTGATTCCGAGGAGGGGGTGCGGGTGGCCGCCATGAACGCCCTGGCGGAGCTGGGCGAGGGGGCTTCCCAGGTGGTCACCGGCAAAGCCCTGCGCGAGCTTGACCAGCTCATCGCCCGGGAGGACCTGGAGCATCCACATCTGCGGGTGGCGGCGGTGCGCCTGGCGGGGGCTACCGGCTGCTGCCGGGAGGCGTTGCGATCCCTGGTGGAGGAAGGGGGTTGGGCCGGGGGTGAGGCTCTCTTGGCCCTGGCGCGGCAAGGGGTGAGGGAGGCGGTGGAGCAGGAGCTTGCGTCGCCCGACCCCTTTTTCCGTCGCTGGGCGGTGCTGGCCTTGCCCCACCATCCCAAGAACCAGGAGCTTGTGGTGAAGGCGTTGGCCGACCCTGAAGTGGCGGTGCGGCTGGCGACAGCCGAGGTGGCGGGAAAGCTGGGGGCTGCCGCGCTTTCGGCTGAGCTTACCAAGCTGCTTTCCGATCCTGACAGCGCCGTGCGCCTGCAGGCCGCCGAAAGCCTTTTTGCTTTGGGTCGTCCTCCCGATCCCACCATCCTGGTCAAGCTCCTGGAGCAGGAGCTCTCCGGGGCTGCCTCGGAAACCTCAGTAGATCTCGTGCGGCTTTTAGGAAAACCGCAAAACCTCACCCCCGAGGCTGCTTCGGCTTTGGAAAAGGCCCGCTACAGCCGCTTTCCGGCGGTAGCCCTGGCGGCCTGGGAGGAGCTTTTCCGCCACGGCCGGGTGCGGGCGTTTCCCACCGGTGCCGCCGGCAAGCCCCTTGCGGCCTATCGGGAGATTGCGGCTTTTGCTGCCAAGCCTCGCTACTGGGAGGTGGTGACCGTACGCGGCACCTTCACGGTAGCCCTGGACACCGAGGAAGCACCCATCACCACCTACAACCTTTGCCAGCTGGCGGAAAAGAAGTTCTTTGACAACCTGACCTTCCATCGGGTGGTGAGCAACTTCGTGGTGCAGGGGGGCGACCCCCGGGGGGACGGCTGGGGTGGGCCCGGCTTTTTCCTCCCCGATGAGCTTTCCCGCAAGCCGTTTGCTGCCGGCTCCGTGGGGATGGCGCTGGCCGGGCCCGACACCGGCGGATCGCAGTTTTTCGTGACCCTCACCGACCAACCCCACCTCACCGGCCGCTACCCGCGGGTTGGGACAGTGGCCTCCGGCTTCGAGGTGGTGCGCCGGTTGCAGATGGGCGACAGGATCCTGCGCATCCGCTGCGGGGAAGGGGCACCTCCGATTCCCGTCCCGGTTTGGTACGGCCCGCTTTCTGTGGAAAAGCTGGAGCGGGAAATCTCTGAGTTTCGCCAAAACCGCGAAAGCTACCAGCCCGACAGCCAATGGCTTTCCTGGCTTCGCAAGGCCACGTCGAAATACAACGTGGTGGTGGCCATGGGAACCTGGTGTTCGGATTCCCGGGAACAGGTCCCCAAGCTTTTGAAGATTCACGAGGTTTTGGGCCAGCAAAGCCCCTTTTCGCAAATCACCCTTTTGGGTGTGGATCGCGGCAAGAAGGTGGTTCCGCAAGCGTTGTTCCCCTTTGGCCCGGTGGAGCGGGTCCCCACGATGGTGGTGACCTTTGGCGGTGCAGAAGTGGGGAGGGTGGTGGAAACCCCGCTTTCTCCCACCTTGGAAGAAGACCTGGTGCGCATCCTGGCTCCCCTGGAAGGGTGGGAGCTGCCGGAAGAAGGGCACCACTGAGGAGGCCAAAGATGGCGCGCGTGGCGGTGACTTCCCCCCTTCCAGGTACGGCCCTGGAGCGGCTGGCCCAGGAGCACGAGGTGGTGATACGGAACGGGCCGCCGCTTTCCGGCTCGGAACTCGCGGATTTCGTGGGGGATGCGGAAGCGCTGATTTGCCTGTTGGCCGACCGGGTGACGGCTGAGCTTTTTGCCAGCGCGAGAAACCTCCAGGTGGTGGCGGTGTACGCGGTGGGGGTCAACAACGTGGACCTGCCCGCGGCGTTCCAGGCGGGGGTGTGGGTCACCAACACCCCGGATGTGCTCACCGATGCCACCGCCGATTTGACCATGGCCCTGCTCTTGGCGGTCACCCGCCGGGTGGTGGAGGGGGATCGTTTCGTGCGGGAGGGGCGCTTTACCGGCTGGACCCCCGATTTGCTTTTGGGAAGAGGCCTTGCGGGCAAGCTTCTGGGCATCGTGGGCTTTGGCCGCATTGGGCAGGCGGTGGCCCGGCGAGCGCAAGCCTTTGGCATGCGCGTGGCTTACCATTCCCGCCGGCCCCATCCCGAGGTGGGGCTCCCCGATTTGATTTTTGAGCCTCGCCTGGATGAGCTCTTAGCCCAGGCCGATGTGGTGTCGCTCCACTGCCCCCTCACCCCGGAAACCCGCCACCTCATAAACCGCGAAAGGCTTTTCCGCATGAAAAAGGGGGCGTTCCTGGTGAACGCGGCGCGGGGGGAAGTGGTGGACGAGGCGGCCCTGGTGGAGGCGTTGACCAGCGGTCATTTGGCCGGTGCCGGTTTGGACGTGTACGAGCACGAACCCCAAGTGCACCCGGGGCTTTTACGGCTTTCCAACGTGGTGCTGCTCCCGCATTTGGGCTCGGCCACCCGGGAAACACGGGAAGCCATGGCCGACCTGGTGGTGGACAACGTGCGGGCGGTGCTTGCGGGAAAGCCGCCGGTCACTCCGGTGGTGGGGCCGGGGCTTCCACCCGCACCTTGAGCACCCGGCGCGGGGTGGCTTCCAGCACGGTAAAGGTCAACCCGCGATGGGAAAAGGTGGCGCCCTTTTGGGGAACGCCGCCAGCCAGGGTCAGCAGCAACCCTCCCACCGAGCTCACCCTGGCGGAGGGCGCAAGCTGCAGGCCGGTGAGCCGCGACAAGCGCTCCAGGGGGAGCGAGCCGCTCACCACCCAAAGGCGGTCGCCCAGCTCCTGCACCATGGGCCCCTGCACGTCAAACTCGTCGCGGATATCGCCAACGATGGTTTCCAGCACGTCTTCCAGAGTGACGATGCCGGAAACCGCGCCGTACTCGTCAAAGCAAACCGCCAGGTGCAAGCGCCTCTCGCGCATTTGTGAAAGCACGTCCACCAGACGGGTGCTTTCGGTGACGCACAGGGGGGGCTTGAGGTACGCGGTCCAGGGCTTGCCTTCCTTTTGGCAGCGGAGCAGGTCGCGAGCGTGCAGCACCCCCACCACGTTGTCGTCCCGCTCGTGGTACACCGGGTAGCGGGAAAAGCCGGAGGCCAGCACGGTTTCCCGTACCTCTTCCAGCGTTAAGCTGTCGGCCAGCATGACCACATCGGGGCGAGGCACCTGCACGTCCCGCACCACCGCCCGCTCAATGGCCAAAACCGCTTCCACCATGCCCAGCTGCTGCTCCGAGAGGTAGCCCTCCTGATGGGAAAGGGAAAGCAAGAAGCGCACGTCGTCCAGGGTGGCGGCGGCCGGTGTGCCGTGCAGGGGCGTGCCGCGGATCCTGGCCACCAGCTGCGAAATGCCCAACAGTGGCCCGGTGAACGGGGTCAGCACCAGGTCGAAAAACGCCACCGGCACCACCGCCCACGAGGCGAAGCTCTCGGGGTCCACCCGCGCCAGCGTCTTTGGGGTCACCTCCCCGAAAACCAGAAGCGCCAGCGTCATGGTTCCCACCGCCAGCGCCAACCCCTGGTTGCCAAAGAGCCGCAAGGCGAGCTCGGTGGCCAGCGCGGAAATCCCCACGTTGGTGGCGTTGTTGAGCACCAGAAGCGTCACCAAAACCCGGTGGGGGCGCTGCCGCCAGCGCCGCCAGGCGGCCCGGGTAAGGCGGCCCTGGGACCGGGAGAAAACCTCCACCCGGGAAATGGGCAGGGCGGTTAGGGCCGTTTCAGAAGCTGAGCAAAAGGCGGAAAAAGCTAAGCCCAGAAGCAACAGCACCAGCGTCGCGGCCACACTCATGCCAGCCCATGGTAACAAAGCTAAGCCGACTCAGCAGCGACGAATGTCTGTGACCAAGCGATGCTTTTTGGCTTTCTTACACCCAGCCCCGCAGCTTCATGGCCTCCACTACCCGGCCAATGGCCACCATGTACGCGGCGTTGCGCATGTAAACCTTCTTGGCCACCGCGGTGTCCAACACTGCGTGGAACGCGGCGGTGAGCTTTTCATCCAGGCGCTTCAAAACCTCATCGCGGTGCCAGTAGAAGTTCATGTCGTTTTGCACCTGCTCGAAGTAGGAACAGGTGACACCACCGGCGTTGCAGAGGAAGTCGGGGATCACGAAGGTGCCGCGCTTCTTCAACACCTGGTCGGCTTCCGGCGTGGTGGGGCCGTTGGCGCCTTCGGCAATGATCTTCACTTTGGGGGAGATGGCCTCCACCGTTTCCCCGGTGATCACGCCTTCAATGGCGGCGGGGATGAGCACGTCCACCTCTTTGGAAAGCCAGGCGTTGGCGTCTTCGATGCGGTAACCGGCCGCTTGCGCTTTGGCCTTGTCAATGGTGCCGTACTGGTCGGTGATGGACTGCAGGAACTTCGGGTCAATGCCATCGTCTTTGGTGTAGGTGTAGGCCTTGCGGTCGTGGCGGTCCCAGCAGGAGACGCACACCACCGTACCGCCCAAGATTTCGATAAAGCCGATGGCCGCGTACTGAGCCACGTTGCCAAAGCCCTGGATGGCGGCTTTGGTGCCCTTGGGGTCAATCCCCAGGTGCTTCATGGCTTCCCGCACGGTGTAGATGACGCCGAAACCTGTGGCTTCGGTGCGGCCCAAAGAGCCGCCGGCTCCGAGGGGTTTGCCGGTGATGACGCCAGGCACGTACTCTCCCTTGAGCTTGGAGTACTCGTCCATCATCCACGCCATCATTTGCGGGTTGGTGCCCACATCGGGAGCAGGCACGTCCATGCGGGGGCCAATGTTCTTCCACATTTGCTGCACCCAGCCGCGGCACAGGCGCTCCTTTTCCCCGTCGGAAAGCGTAGAAGGATCCACCACCACCCCGCCCTTGCCGCCACCCAGGGGGATATCGGCCACCGCGCATTTCCAGGTCATCCAGGTAGCCAGGGCCCGCACGGTGTCCAGGGTTTCATTGGCGGCCCAGCGGATGCCCCCTTTGGCAGGGCCCCGGGCATCGTTGTGCTGCACCCGAAAACCGTCAAAAACCCTAACCGATCCATCATCCATGCGCACAGGAATGCGGAAGTGAAACTCGCGCAACGGGAAGCGCAGGATCGCGCGCACACCTTCGTCCAAACCCAGCTGGTCGGCAACCTCGTCAAACTGGCGTTGGGCCATCAGGAAGGGATTAAGTTCGCCCATGGGGAAGCTCCTTTCTGGGGTCACGTGTCCCGAGGCTTGGTCCTCGGGCCCCACGGCCATTGTAACGGTTTTCGTTTACTTTGCAACTGACTTTCACAAGGGCATTGAGAGTTACACTTTCCCCGTGCCGGTAGACGACTCGGTGCTGGTGGCGCAAGCCCAGGAGGGGGACGAACAGGCTTTTGGGGAGCTCGCCACCCGTTACGAGGGCAAGCTCCGCCTTTACGTGTGGCACATCGTGGGGGAGGAGGAAACCGCCCGGGATCTGGTGCAGGAGGCCTTCCTGAAAGCCTGGGCCAACCTGCACCGGTACGACCGTTCCTTTCGTTTTTCCACCTGGCTTTTCCGCATTGCCCACAATTTGGCCGTGGATACCCTGCGCCGGCGGCGGCACACCGATGTGCCCCTCACCACCGTGGATGAAGAGGGGGAAATGCGCGAGCTGCCCCTGCGGGACGCCCTGCGCTCGCCCCTGGAGCAACTGGCCAACAAGCAGTTGGCCAGGGCGCTGGAGGAAGAGATCGCCAAGCTGCCGGATTCGCTCCGGGAACTGGTGGTGCTCCGCCATTTCGTGGGTCTGGCCTATCAGGACATTGCCGAGCTTAAGGGGCTGCCCCTGGGCACGGTGAAGAACAAACTTTTTCGGGCCCACAGCGTACTTAGGGAAGCCCTGGCCCCGTTCTTGGGCCAGGTGGGAGGGCTGGAGTGAGCTGCGAGGAAGTTCAAACGTTGCTGGAAGAGGGCAGCCGCCAGGAGCAGGTCACAGCTCACGTGGCCCGCTGTGGGGTGTGCGCTGCCCACGCCGCCCTCCTGGAACAGCTTCGGGGCCTGGCTCCCCGGGAGGAACAACAGGCAAGAGGGTGGGTTTCCCGCCTTCCCCATCCTGGTTGGCTGTGGCGAAAGCCCCAAACCTACCTGCCTCTGGTCCTGGGCCTGGGTTCGCTGATCGCAGGGCTTTCCGCTCTGGGACGCGGGCTTCCCGGGCGTGAAGAGCTGGGGCTTCTGGCCCGTGCCTTTTGGGAGGTGACGGGGCTTTCGGTGGGTGAGGCTCTCCTGGCGGCCAGCCGCGCCGCCGCCAGCGTCTGGGGCTCCGGCCTGGCAATCGCCGCTGCGGGTTTGGGCTTGCTTGGTTTGTTGCTTCTGCGCTGGGTGGGGGTCAAGGTGCGGGCATGATTGCGGCTTTACTGCTCACCGCTGCTGTGCACGCCGTGGCGCCCACGGGGGCCGTGGTGGTGCGGGGTGAGGTGCCGCAGGTTCTGGTGGTGGCGGGGGATGTGCGGGTGGAGGGCCGGGTCACCGGCAACGTGGTGGTGGTGCTTGGGGACGTGGTGCTCAGCGAGCAAGGGCAGGTGGATGGCGACCTGGTGGTTTTGGGGGGGTCGCTGCAAAGCTCAGGAACGGTTCGGGGCAAGAGCTGGGTGGTGGGAGGTCAACCCCCGGAGGGGCTTTCGGCCCTGCCCTGGGTGTTGGTGCGGTTGGGGCTTTGGCTGGTGGTGAGCTTCCTGTTGGTGGCGCTTTTCCCGCGGGTGGTGCGGGGCGGTGCTGAGGTGCTGGCGGAAAGGCCGGTTTGGAGCGGGGTTTCCGGTTTGGGCTTGCTGCTCCTGTGGCTTTCGGTGGCGGTGCTGGTGGGGGCAAGCGTGGGCGGTGGGCTGGCGTTGATGCTATGGGCTTCGCTGGCGGTTGCCCTTCTGGCGGTTAAGGCGCTGGGGCTGGTGGCCCTGGCATGGGCCGTGGGGCGAAGGTTGCGGCTCTGGCTGCCTATGAGTTTGCGCGGGGAAATCCCCCGGACGGGGCTGGCCATGGCCGGGCTGGTTTTGCTTTCCGCTGTCCCCTGGGTGGGAATGCCTCTGTGGGTGGTGGCCAACGTCTTGGCCGTGGGTGGGGCCTGGCTTGGACTTCGAGCGCTTTGGCCGCTGGTGCAGCCCGCTCATCCTGCCTCCTCCCGTGTTTAGTCGGGCCTGCAGTGGCAAGCCTTTGCCGCAGGTTCCTGGCGTTTGACGGTTGTGCTAGCCCTTGCTATGCTTTAGCTTCCCCGGGGAGGGGGAAGTGTTGAGGATTGCCCTGGAGCTCGCGGACACGGAGCCGGTGGACTTTCGCCAAGAGCTTTCCTTGCCAGAGGGAGTGGGCGGTGAGGACGTTTTGGCCTGGGAGCCGGTGTATTTTGCCGGAAGGCTCAAAAAGAGCGGCTCAGGTTACGCGGTGGTCGGCACGGTGAGCGGCCGGGGGCACCTGCGTTGTGTCCGCTGCTTGGGGGAGTTTGAGTTTGCCTTTGAGGAGCGCTTTTCCGTGCAAATGTTGCCGCTGGCCTTAGCTCCCCAGGAGGAAGAGGTTCAGCTCACGAGGAAGGACCTGGACGTGCGCTTTTACTCCGAACCGGTCCTTGACCTCCTGGAGCTGGCCTGCGAACAGGTCGAGCTGGCCTTGCCGGTCAAGCCCCTGTGTCGTGAGGATTGCCTGGGCTTGTGCCCCCGCTGCGGCGCCGACCTAAACCAGGGCGCCTGTGGCTGCCCCCCTGAGGTGGACGAGCGGTGGCACAAGCTTTTGGATTTCCGCCCGGTTTCTTAAAAGCCGAGCAATAAAGGAGGAGAGTCTCATGCCTAACCCAAAACACCGTCATTCCAAGGCACGCCGGGATCGTCGGCGGGCCCATGATCACCTGGCGCAGCCGCCGCAGTCGCTATGCCCGCACTGCTTCCAACCCAAGCTGCCCCATCGCGTTTGCCCCCATTGCGGCATGTACGAAGGCCGGCAGGTGCTGAACGTTGAGGAGATTTAAGGTCAGCCTTCGGTGAAAAGGCTCCCCGTTGCCTTGGACGCCATGGGGGGCGATCACGCCCCGCAAGCCACCGTACAGGGTGCGGTTGAGGCCGCCCGCGAGTACGGCCTTGAGGTTTTCCTGGTGGGGAAGGAAAACCTCCTGCGCAAGGAGCTGGCGCGTTTTGGCACCGTCCGGGGGGTGCACGTGGTGGATGCCCCGGAAGTGGTGAGCATGGACGACCCGCCCATCGCGCCGGTACGGCAAAAGAAGGAGTCCTCCATGGCCGTGGCCCTGCGGCTGGTGCGGGACGGCCTGGCGGGAGCCTTCGTTTCCGCCGGCAACACCGGAGCGGCCATGGTGGCGGCCAAGCTCATCCTGGGGACGCTGGCGGGTGTGGATCGGCCGGCTCTGGCGGCCCCGGTGCCCAACATTTCGGGACAGACCCTGCTCATTGACGCCGGCGCCAACGTGGACTGCAAGCCCAGACACCTGCTGGAGTTCGCCGTCATGGGGCACTTTTACTCGCACTTGGTGTTTGGGATCCCCTCACCGCGGGTAGGGCTTTTGTCCAACGGTGAGGAGGAGGGCAAGGGGGACAAAGTGACCGTGGCCGCCTACGAGCTTTTGGCCGATGCCAAGCTGGGGTTTGTGGGCAACGTGGAGGGGCGGGACATTTTCGCCGGCACCGTGGACGTGGTGGCCTGCGACGGCTTTGTCGGCAACGTGGTCCTCAAGACCGCCGAGGGTTTGGGCGAGATGGTGGTGAGGCTATTGCGGCAGGAAGCCAAGCGCATGCCCATATCGGCGTTGGGCTTTCTTTTGGCCAAAGGGGCCCTTTCCAGCTTCAAAAAGCGCGTGGACTACGCTGAGTACGGTGGGGCGCCGCTTTTGGGGGTGCGGGGGGCGGTGCTCATCGGCCACGGGCGCTCCAACCCCAAGGCGATCCGCAGCGCCATCCGCTTTGCCCATCGCTTTGCAAGCTCAGGGGCGGTGGCAGCCATTGAAGAGCGGGTGAGCCGCCTGAACCACGAAGCCAACGGAGGGTAACCGGTGCACGATAACCACAGCCGCACGGCACGCATTGCAGGGCTGGGAACAGCGCTCCCGGCCAGGGTTTTAACCAACGCCGACTTTGAGCGCATGGTGGAAACCTCGGACGAGTGGATCGTGACCCGTACGGGCATCCGCGAGCGGCACGTGGTGGGGGAAGGGGAAAGCCTGGCCACCCTGGCGGTGGAGGCGGGGAAGAAAGCCATGGCCGATGCTGGAGTGGACCCTCAAGAGGTGGAGCTTTTGATCCTGGCTACCGCCACCCCGGAACAGCCCATCCCTGCCACCGCCGCCATCATTCAGCCGCAGCTGGGGGTCATGCGCGCCGCCTGCTTCGACCTTTCCGCGGCCTGTTCGGGCTTTTTGTACGCCCTGCAGGTGGCGCGGCAGTTCTTCTCCACGGGGGAGGTCAGCACCGCCCTGGTCATCGGCGCCGAAACCCTTTCCCGCTACACCGACTACACCGATCGGGCCACCTGCGTGCTGTTTGGCGATGGGGCCGGGGCGGTGGTGCTCAGGGCGGCGGACGCCGGCCAGGGCATCCTGCGCATGGCCTGGCATACCGACGGCAGCATGGCGGATTTCATCTGCATGCCTGGCGGCGGCAGCAGGTTCCCACCCAACGTCAAGGAGTACGTGGACGCCCGCTTGCCCTTCATCAAGATGCGGGGCAACGAAACCTTCAAGGTGGCGGTGCGTGCGCTGGCTGAAGTGTGCGATGAGGTGCTGCAGGCTGCCGGTATGACCGTCAACGACATTGACCTGCTGGTTCCCCACCAGGCCAACATCCGCATCATTGACGCGGTGGCTTCGCGGTTGGGGGTGCCGCCGGAAAAGGTGTTCGTCAACGTGGACAAGGTGGGCAACACCTCGGCGGCTTCCATCCCGCTGGCGTTGGCCGATGCCCGGGCCCAGGGGCGGCTGAAGCCCGGGGATCTGGTGCTCATGGCCGCCTTTGGCGGTGGCCTTACCTGGGCGGCCAGCCTGGTGCGTTGGTGAGGTGAGCGGTGGGCAAGGTGGCGCTTTTGTTTCCCGGTCAGGGCTCGCAAGCGGTGGGCATGGGTGCCGACCTTTACGAAAGGTACCCGGAAGCCCGGGAGGTTTTTACCCAGGCCGATGAGGCGCTGGGGGAAAAGCTCTCCGAGCTTTGCTTTTCCGGTCCGGAAGAGGTTCTGCGCCTGACCCGCAACACCCAGCCGGCCATTCTCACCGTTTCTTTGGCCATTTTTGCGGTGCTGGCCAAGAGAGGCTTCCGGTTTGACGGGGTGGCGGGCCACTCTTTGGGTGAATACTCCGCAGTAGGAGCAGCTGGCGGTGCGGGGGTTGCCGATTTGGTGCGGGTGGTGCGGCTGCGGGGGGAGCTCATGCAGCAAGCGGTGCCGGTGGGTGAAGGGGCCATGACGGCAGTGCTGGGCGCTTCCCGGGAGCTGGTGGAGGAAGCCTGCCGGCAAGCTTCCCAGGATGGCTCGGTGGTGGTGCCGGCCAACTTCAACGCCCCCGAGCAAACCGTCATTGCCGGGCACACCCAGGCCGTGGCCCGGGCGGAAGCCTGGCTTTCCCAGCAAGGGGTGCGCAAGCTGGTGCGCTTGCCGGTTTCGGCCCCCTTCCACTCCCCGCTCATGGCACCGGCCCGGGAAGGGCTCAAACCGGCGCTGGAAGCCCTTCGGCTTACGGACCTTTCCGTGCCCCTTTACAACAACGTGGACGCCCGGCCGGTGCAGGCGGCAGCCGAGGTGCGGGACGGGCTCGTTCGCCAGGTGGATGCTCCGGTGCGGTGGGTGGAGCTTGTTTCCCGCATGGTGTTCGACGGTTTCGACACCTTTTACGAGGTGGGGCCCGGCAACGTGCTCTCCGGCTTGGTGCGCCGCATTGCTCCAAGCGTCAAAACCGTGCCGGTGGGCAAGGTGGAGCAGGTTGAAAGCCTTTTCTAAAAGGGGGTCAGCATGAGCGGTGAGCTTTCCGGCAAGGTGGCGTTGGTCACCGGAGCCAGTCAGGGCATTGGCGAAGCCTGCGCCTGGGCTTTGGCCCGGGCGGGAGCTACGGTGGTATGCACCTCCCGCAGGCTTTCGGCAGTGGAAGCGGTGGCGGCCCGCATCGTTGAGCAAGGGGGAACGGCGGTGGCGCGGGCGTTGGACGTGACCAACCCGGAGGAAGCCGCGGCGGTGGTGGAGGAGGTGGCCCGCACCTTGGGGGGGCTGCACATCCTGGTCAACAACGCCGGCGTCACCGACGACCAGCTCTTTGTGCGCATGAAGCCGGACTCCTGGCGCAAGGTTATGGCCACCAACTTGGACGGGGTATTCCACGTCACCAGCCCTGCTGCCCGCATCATGCTCAAGCAAAAGGAGGGGCGCATCATCACCATCACCTCGGTGGTGGGGCTCATGGGCAACCCCGGACAGGCCAACTACGCTGCGGCCAAGGCGGGGCTGGTGGGCTTTACCAAAGCCCTGGCGCGGGAGCTGGGTTCCCGCAACATCACGGTGAACGCCGTAGCGCCGGGCTACATCCAGACCTCCATGACCGAAAGCCTGACGGAGGAGCAACGCCAGCGCTTGCTGGCTACCCTGGCGATCCCGCGCTTGGGAACCCCCGAGGACGTGGCGGCGGTGGTGGTGTTTTTGGCGGGGCCCGGCGCTTCCTACATCACCGGCGAAGTCATCAACGTTTCCGGCGGGCTGTACATGTAAAGACCGCAGCGCCCGGGGTTTGCCCCGGGCGCCGGGCGAAAGGAGGAGGTCAAGGCTCACCCCGTTGTACGGGGGGCGAGCTTCCCGCGTTGGGTCATGCCTGAGCTTCCGGAAGTGGAAACCGTCCGCCGCGCCCTGGCCCAGCATCTCTGTGGGCAGGAGGTTACCGCCGTCCAAGTGCTCAACCCTCGCCTGCGCATGGCGGTGGATGCCCGGGCGCTGGCGGGGCTTGTAGGTTTGCCATTGCAGGCAGTAAACCGTCGGGGCAAGTACCTTTTGCTGCTTTTTTCTGGGCGCATTTTGGTTTGCCATTTGGGCATGAGCGGCCGCTTTTCCTTGAGTCTTCCCGGCGAGGAGCTGCCCGCTCATACCCACGTGGTTTTTGCTTTTACCTCGCGGCAAAGGCTTGTGTACGTGGATCCCCGGCGTTTTGGCTTGCTTTTGTTGGTGGATCGCGAAGAGCTCATACCCTTTTTCCCCTTGGGACCCGAACCCACCGATGTCAGCGCCGTGGAGCAGCAGCTTTTGGTGGCAAAAAAGCGCAGCAAAAGCCCGGTGCGCAACGTGCTTCTCGATCAAAAAATCATCGCCGGTGTGGGCAACATTTACGCCAACGAAGCGCTTTTTGCCGCCGGTATTCGTCCGCAAACACCCATGGGGCGGCTTACCAGAAAGCAAATTTCAGCGCTTTCGGTAGCGCTCCGCCAGGTGATCGAACGGGCCATTGCCGCTGGCGGCACCACCTTAAAGGACGGCAGCTTCCGCAACGCCCTGGGAGACCCCGGCTATTTTGCCGTGGATTTGGCGGTTTACGACCGCGAAGGCCAGCCTTGCGTGCGCTGCGGGAAGGGTATCCGCCGGCTGGTGCTCACCGGCCGGAGCGCCTACTTTTGCCCCTCCTGCCAGCATTAGGCCGGGCTTTCGCTCTTGCGCGGCCGGCCCCGCCGCTTGGGTGCCGGTGCGGCGGCTTCAGCACTGGCGGCCTTGGGAGGACGGCCCCGTCGCTTGGGGGCGGAAGCGGGGGTTTCGCTGGCTGCTTGCTTGGGGGGGCGTCCCCGCCGTTTGGGGGCAGCGGGAGCGGCAGCTGCCGACTTACGAGGCCGCCCACGGCGAGCAGGGGCCGCTTCGGCCGCGGCCTTGCGCGGCCGTCCCCGGCGA
>NZ_JMFG01000035.1 GCF_000687145.1 Thermoanaerobaculum aquaticum | reverse complement strand
CGAGCGGCCCCCCGCGTCAGGTGTGGGGCCGGCGCTCCGCGGCGGCAAACAGAAAAAAGACCCGCGACGGAGCGCGGGTCCCACATCTTTTTGTGGGGCCGGCGCTCCTGCGCCGGCTTGGCTGACGAGACCGGAGATGCTGGTTTTTCAGGTCTGCCAGGACCTCCCCGCGAAGAAGCTCCGCACTTGCCAAGACGGTTTGGTGACGTTATGCTTGTGAATGTGGGAACGGGGTTTTCCTTTTCACTTAATCTCGACAACCTGCCGGCGCGCCGGCAAAGAGGGAGGTAACCATGGCTAAACTCAAGGAGCTTCTGGCCCAAAAGATCGCCGAGCATCGCCCCCGCACGCAAAAGCTCTTAAAGGAGCACGGGGACGTAAAGATCGGCGAGGTGACCATTGCCCAGGCCATCGGTGGGGCCCGGGGTGTGCGGTGCCTGGTCACCGACATTTCCTACCTGGATCCCTTCGAGGGCATCCGCTTTCGCGGGAAGACCATCCCGGAAACGCTCGCGGCGCTGCCCAAACCTGAAGGGTGCGAGTACCCGTTTGTGGAGGCCCACTGGTGGTTCCTGCTCACCGGCGAGGTTCCCACCTACGACGAGGTCATGGAGGTGGTGAAGGACTGGCAGGCCCGCCGCACCATCCCCCAGTACGTCATTGACCTGCTCCGCGCCATGCCCCGGGACACCCACCCCATGACCATGTTTTCCGCGGCCATCCTCGCCATGCAGCGGGAGTCGGTCTTTGCCAAGCGCTACGCCCAGGGGATGAAGAAGGACGAGTACTGGGAGCCTATGTTTGAAGACTGCACCAACCTCCTGGCCAAGCTCCCCTCCATCGCCGCCTACATTTACCGCATGAAGTACAAGGGCGACGAGCACATCCCACCCGATCCGAACCTCGACTGGGCCGGCAACTTCGCGCACCAGATGGGCTTTGCCAAGCCCTACGACGACGTGGCCAGGATGTACTTCATCCTCCACTCCGACCACGAGTCGGGGAACGTCTCCGCCCACACCGTGCACCTGGTGGCTTCGGCGCTTTCCGACGCCTACTACGCGCTTTCCGCCGGCATCAACGGCCTGGCCGGCCCGCTCCACGGCTTGGCCAACCAGGAGGTCCTGCGCTGGATCCAGAACTTCCAGGCCAAGTTTGGCGGCCAAGAGCCCACCGAGGAAACGGTGCGCGAGGCGCTGTGGGAAACCCTGCGTTCAGGCCAGGTGATCCCCGGCTACGGCCACGCGGTGCTGCGCAAGACCGACCCGCGCTTTACCGCACAGATGGAGTTTGCCGACAAGCACATGCCCGACGATCCGCTGTTCAAGCTGGTGAAGCTCATCTACAAAGTGGCGCCGCAGGTGCTCATGGAGCACGGCAAGGCCAAGAACCCCTGGCCCAACGTGGATGCGCACTCCGGCGTCATCCAGTGGCACTACGGCTTGCGGGAGTGGGACTTCTACACCGTGCTGTTTGGTGTGGGCCGGGCGGTGGGCGTGCTGGCCAACATCACCTGGGACCGGGCTTTGGGCTACCCCATCGAGCGGCCCAAGTCGGTGACCACGCAAATGCTGGAAGACGTGGCTTCGGGCAAGATCAAGCCCGAGGATTTGGGTTCCGAGTAGCGGTCCTCCTTTTTCCTTTCGAAACGCGCCCTTCGGGGCGCGTTTTTTTTAAGTGGCCAGAGCGGCTTGCTTAAGCTCCGGAGTTTCCAGGAGCACGGCCTGCCGCACGCTTCGGCATTCCAGGATTTCCTCTTCGGAAGCTCCCGCCAGCGAAAGGGCCTGACGAAGGGTGAGGCTATCGGGTTGGCTTTCGGCGGCGAGCACGATGTGGGCTGCGCCGTCCTTCCATTCCCAGGCCACAATGCCGGGGTGATCGGGGCGGGGTAAGGGGCGGGGGAACCACACCAGGTAGGCGCAGCCGCGAACCGATTTGCCCAGGGAGGGGGTTTGCGGGGCGAGGGCTTCCACGTGGGTGATGCGCAGGCCATCGGGAAGGGTGTGGTTGATCTTTTCCACCAGCTCCGGGGTGATGGGGCCGGTGCAGTCCACGTCAAAAAGCTCGGCCAGGGCTTCCATGCCCACGGGGAGGGCGGGGCCCATGGAGAGGCGGATGTGGGGGTTGAACCCCTCGGTGAAGCGCACCGGAGCGCCGGAAGCCCGCAGGGCCCGTTCCAGAAGGTCCATGACCTGCCGATGGGAAAGCCAGCGAGCTTCGCCCAGCTTTTGAAAGGTAAAGCGGTAGCGGGCGGTTTTTTCCGGCTGCTGAGGGGGTTCGGAAGGCGGGGGGATGCGCGGCACCGGGCGCAAGCGGTAGGCGGCGTTGCGGGCCCGGGCAAGAGCCGGTGCTTCTTCCCCCACCACCGGCAGCGTGGGTTTGGCCAGCTGGGTATCCACCCCATCGCCGGGGACGCCGCAACGCATGCAGTCGCCCCACCGGCAGTCGGGGGTGGCGGCTTCCAGGTAGGCCCGCCGCCTTTCCGCCTTGAGGTAGCCCTTGCGCACCAGGGGATCAATGACATCCCAGGGGAGGGTGGCCCCCAGGTCCCGGGGCCCCAGCTCCGCCTCCCAGGAAAGCCCTGCCTCGGCCACCGCCTGTCGCCAGGCGTCCAGGTTGAGCCACTCCCCCCAGCCGTCGAACACCGCCCCCAGGTCGTGGGCGCGGGCAATGACCCGGGAAAGACGGCGGTCCCCCCGGGACAAAAGCGCCTCCAGGGCCGCTTCTTCCGGCTCCACCCAGGTGAGCTTGGCCCAGCGGATGGGGCGAAAGGCTTTCTTGAGCAGCTCAATGCGTTGCTGCAACAGGGGGACGGGGCCAAAGGGCTCCCACTGGAAAGGCGTCACCGGCTTGGGCACGAAAGGTCCCACCGAAACCTTCACCTCGGCGTGGTGGTTGCCCACCCGGCGGGCCGCTTGCAGGATCTCCCGGGCCAGACGGGCCAGCTCCAGCACGTCCTCGTCGGTTTCCGTGGGCAGCCCAATCATGGCGTACACCTTGATGAGGTTCCACCCTTTGGCAAAGGCCACTTCTGCGGCGGCAATCATGTCGGCGTTGGTGAAGGTCTTGTTGATGACCCGCCGCAAGCGGTCGGAACCGGTTTCCGGAGCAAAGGTAAACCCCGATTTGCGCACCCGGCTTACGGCATCGGCCAGCGCCACGGAAAAGGACTCGGCGCGCAGGGATGGAAGGGAAACCCCGACCCTTCGATTTTTCAAACGCTCGGCCAGATGCCAGGCCAGAGGCTCAATTTGCGAGTAGTCAGCGGTGGAAAGCGACAAAAGCCCCACCTCCGGATAGCCGGTGGCGTCCACGTGGGCTTCCAGGGTGGCCAGCACGGTGGCGGGGTCGTGCTCCCGCACCGGGCGGTACCAGTACCCCGCCTGGCAGAACCGGCACCCCTGGGTGCACCCCCGCACCACCTCCATGCCCAGGCGGTCCTGCACCACCTCCACCACCGGCACCAGCGGCGGATTGGGCACATCTTCGGGGGAAAGCTGGGGCACAAAGACCCGCTTCACAGGGAAGGGGACCCGGGGGTCAAGGGCTTCCCAGCGCCCCCCCAGGGCCGGGTGGTCGGCCGCTTCCCAGCGGTAAAAGCGGGGGACGTACCAGCCCTCCACCTGCGCCAGGCGCAGGAGGAGCTCCTGCCGGCTCCAGGCTTGTTCTTTGCTCTGCTTGACCAGGTCCAGAAGCGCGGGAAGCAGCACCTCACCGTCGCCAATGGCAAAAGCGTCGAAGAAATCCGCCACCGGTTCGGGATTGGCCATGCAGGGTCCACCGCCCACGATAAGGGGGTGGCGCTCGTCCCGCTCTGTGGCAAAACGGGGGATGCCCGCCAGGTCCAGAAGGTAGGGGACGTTGATGTAGTTGAGCTCGGTTTGCAGGGTGATGCCGATGATGTCGAACTCGAAAGCGGGGCGGTAGGACTCCAGCGAGTAAAGCGGGATGCCCTGCTCGCGCATGGCCTGTGCCATGTCCGGCCAGGGGGCAAAGGTGCGCTCGCAGAGGGTGTCGGCCCGGCGGTTGGCGATGTGGTAAAGGATGCGGGTTCCCTGGTGCGACATGCCAATTTCGTAGGTGTCGGGGAAGGCCAAAAGCAGGCGCACGGAAACGTCATTCCAGTTCTTGCGGACGAGGTTTTTCTCCAGGCCCAAATAGCGTCCTGGCTTGGTCACCCGCGGCAACATCCGCTCGAGCTTTGCGCGAAGGTCGTTCACCAGCACACCCCCATGGTACGACACCCCCCTGCAATGGTCATGGACAACCGGGGGAAGCCCGGTATTCCCTTAGGGCTTGCCCTCGCCCTGGCTTAACGCTTTTGCCAGGGTCTCCTGCAACTGCGCCAGCGTGTAGGGCTTTTGCAGGTAAAAGGTGTGGGGTTGTTCCAGGGCCTTGCTCACCCGCTCATCGGGGGCAAAGCCGGAGGAAAGGATTACCGGCAAATCCGGGTGGCGCTGGCGAACGGCTTCCAGCACCTCAAAGCCCGAAACCTCGGGCATGAGCAGGTCCAAAATGACGGCATCCACCGGCAAGCCCTCCTCCACCAGGCGGAGGGCCTGGGAGCCGGAGCTTGCGGAAACGGCCTCCATGCCCAAGGCGGAAAGGGCCTGCTCCAGCCCCTCCCGCACCTGGGGGTCGTCGTCCACCAGGAGGATGCGTTTGCTCACCGCGGGGAGCTCGCCTTTGGGAGCTTCCTCCGAAGCCACCGGCAGCCACAACCGCACGGTGGTGCCCACACCGGGGGTGCTGTCCACCGTAACCGTGCCACCGGCGTGGGTGGCCGCCGCTTTGGCCAAAGTGAGCCCGACGCCCTGGTGAGCCGTGCGGTCGCGGGTGGTGAAGAAGGGGTCAAAGACGAAGGGGAGGTGTTGCCGGCTAATACCGTGACCGCTATCGGCCACCTCCACCACCAAGTAGGTCCCGGGGGGGAGATCCGGGGCATCCGGTGCGCCCGGGATTTGCGCCTCAAAAAAGCGCACTTCTACGGTTGCGCCCCGGCGGCTGGCTTCAAAGGCGTTGCATACCACGGCTTCAACCGCTTCCTGGAGGGTGAGTCGGTTGCCCCGAATAACGGGAAAGCGAGCAGGGGTTTCCACGTGCAGAGAGCCTTCGGGGTGCAGACGGGAGGCGGCAGAAATGCCCGCCACCAGATCGCCAGCCGAAAAGCTCTCGCTTTGGATTTGCCTTTCCGACCCCGCCAGGAGGGCCACCCGCTGGATCAGGGCCCGTTGCCGCTCCTGAGCGGCCCACAGCGGGCGAAGCTCAGGAACCAAATCGGGGTGCGTTCGGGCCAGGTTTTCCAGGGCACTCACTTCCACCTGAAGGATGTTGTTGCCCTCGTGGGCCAGGCCGGCCAAGAGGTGTTGCAGGGAGATCAAGCGGCTGGCCATCTCTAGGCGTTGTTGCCGCTCCTCCTCGCGGGTGATATCGGCGGTGATCACGCAATAGCCCGCAAAATTGCCGTGGGCATCCCACCAGGGAGCGGCCGTCATGTGGACCTGCCGAAACCCTTTCCCGGCCAAGCGGACCCGCGCTCGTAGGCTTACCGGCTCTGGCGGTGGTGGGCCAGCGAGAAGCTGTTTCAGTCGCCTTTTGGCTTCAGGATCGTTAAAGGCCACAACGTTTCTTCCCCGGGCTCGCTCCACAGGAACGCCAAACACCCGCTGGAAGGCGGGGTTGGCATCTAAAAGCCGCCCTTGGGGGTCCACCAGCAGGATGGGCTCCCCCACGGTTTCAAACAAGCTGCGAAAACGACGCTCCTGTTCCCTCAGGGTGGCCAGCACCCCAGCAAAACGACGGCGAAGCAAGGCAAACTCGGCAACTTCGGGTCCCGGAAAGGTCTCCGGAAAAGGAGCCGTAAATGCCTGTTCGGTGTCCCGCAACAGGGCATCCAACGGCTCGGCCAAAAAGCGCCACAAAAGGTGCGCCCCAAGAGCGCAGGCCGGCAGCAGCAATACTCCGAGGATGCCCGCTACGCTCGACTCAGGCAGCGGGACCCCCTTGGCCACTAAAGCGTGAAAAGCAATAGCTACGGCTACCGCTCCACCCGCCAAGGTGAACGCCGCACCCAAAAGGTGAAAGCCAAAGGGCATACCGCGTCCCTGCTTGGAGGCCAGGCTGGCTTCCCAAAACACCGGGGAGACCCAGCGCAGCATTGGCCAGCTTAAGGCAAAACCGCAGACGGAGTTGGTGATGGCCCAGGTAACGGCTAAGGTTTGCGGATCGCTTTCGCCCCCTGCGCCGAGGAGCTGTTGCAGGGATACGCCGGTCACTGCAGCTGTGACCGACGCCACCGCCGAGGATGCCGCCAAAAGCCCAACGTCTTTAGTGCTTTGAAGAAACGGGCTGCCCCGAAAAGCGCGGAAGAGCAATAAGGGCAACGCACCCTGCATGAAGTTGGCGGGGGTAAAAGCCAAAGCCGTGAGCGGATCCGCCACCAGCAAGTTGGACAGGAGCGGGAACAGCACCCCGACCGCCACGCCTGTCCAACCGAACCAAAGTGCTAGGAGGAACTGCACCGCCACCGACGGCCATAGCTGGGAAACCGCTCCTCCTACGGGCAGGGAGATGGTTCCCCCCACTGCCAGGAAAAAGCCCAAAAGCCCTAAACCTGCCAGCCCTGCCTTTAAAGAAAACGGGGCCTGTTTCCAGGGAAAGAGCGGCACCGCCGGCAGCGGGGGGACCTGGCCGGAAATACGCATGGTTACGGTTTGGCCCCCTGTTCGATCCACTCCCGAATGACCTGCAGGTCCTGTTCGGCAAGCTTCCGGGAGGAGAAGATCCCGCGGGGCATCCCCTTGCCTTCCTTGGCGGTGTGCTGCAGCTTGTGCCAGAGGTAGGAGTTTTCCGGGTCTCCCGGAGCTACCAGCAAGAGCTCGGGAACCTCCTGCGATTTTTTGCCCACTAAGTTGGCATAACCTTTGTCAGCAGAAAGGTCCAGGCCCTTCTTGGGGCGGTCGCTGCTGTGACAATCGCCGCACTCTTTGACAAAAATCGGCTCTACATCCGCTTTGTACGAGCGAGGTACTTGCGAGAATGCCAGGGCTGTGCCCAAGACCCCAATAAAAGCCAACGCGCCAACCCGCATCATCCCTCCCTTTTTAGCCGAGGGCCAACCCTCGGTGGGGGCTTAACACCCCTGGCGTTATTAAGAAAATAGCACACTCCGATTATTCCCGGGAGGCCGGCGCTACACTGAGGTCGTGCGCATTGTGACCACGCATCTGGGTGCCGATTTTGACGCCCTGGGGGCCATGGCCGGCCTTTTGCTTCTGGACCCCCAGGCGAAGATCGTTTTCTCAGGCTCGCAGGAAGCCGGCGTTCGTCGTTTTTTGCAGCAGGAAAGGCCTCCCCTGCCGGAGCTGCGGCTTAAAGAGCTGCGACGCGCCCGCATTGAGGCCGCTTGGGTGGCGGACTGCTCATCGCTGCGGCGGTTAGGGGAGGTGGGGGAGCTCATCCTCCGTGCCGGCTGTCCGGTGACGGTGGTGGACCACCACCCGGAGCCGGAAGACCCCATCCCCAGCGCCCAGGTGCTCCCCTTGCCCCCGGGCGGTGCCGGCGCTACCTGCACCGTGGTGGGTTGGGAGCTGAAGCAACGGGGTATCCAGCCGGACCCGCTCACCGCTTCGCTTTTGCTCTTGGGCATTTACGAGGACACCGGCGGCCTTACCTACGCCGACACCCGCCCCGCCGATGCGCAAATTGTGGCCTGGCTTTTGGAGTGCGGGGGTCGTCTGGAGTGGGTGCGGGCTTACGTGTTGCGGCCGCTGGAGCCCGAGCAGCTGGAGCTTTTGAACACCCTAGTGGCCGGGGCGGTGGAGCACAACGTGGCCGGAGTGCGGGTGGTGGTGAGCGTGGCGCGCCCCTCGGAGCGGGTGGAGGAAGCAGCGTACGTGGTGCACCGCTACGCCGAGATCTTTGCGTTGCCGGTGGTGCTGGCAGTCCTGGAGGTCCCGCCTCAATTGGTGGTCATCGCCCGCTCCTCCCACCCCCGCCTGCACGCCGGCCAGCTGCTGGCGCCGCTGGGAGGGGGTGGGCACGCCACTGCCGCGGCAGCCCGCATCAAGGGCCGTTCGGCGGTGGAGGTGGCCGAGGAGCTTTTGGCCGCGGTCAAACGGCAACTGGGGGGTGGCCTTAGGGCCTCTGATGTGGCTTCCCCCACGGTCTTTGCCGTGGAGGCCACCGCTTCGGTGAACGAGGCCAAGGAACGCATGGTGCGCTTGCGCATCAACGCCATGCCGGTGTTCAGCCAGGGGCGACCGGTGGGTTTGGTCACCAGGCAAATCCTGGACAACGCCCAAACCCACGGCTTGGGCGAGCGGGCGGTGGTCACGGTGATGCGGCCTTCGGTGCCGGTGGTTTCGGGGGAGACGCCCCTGGAGGAGCTGGAGCATCTGTTTGTGGAGGAGCGGGAACGTCTGGTGCTGGTGGAGCGCCCATCCGGCTACGGCGTCATCACCCGCATGGACCTCTTCCGCCGTCTTTACGAAAGGCAAACCCAGCAAAGCCTTGTGGTGAGCCACCGTTTGAGCGGTGGCCGGCCGGTGGTGCTGAACGTGCTCCCACGCTTGCGGGAGCAGGTGGGGGAAGCCCCTTTAGGCCTGTTGCAAAGGGTGGGGGAGGTGGCCTCCCGCATGGGGATGCGGGCCTACCTGGTGGGCGGGGCGGTGCGGGACGTGCTTTTGGCCCGCCCCCCCGAGGACATGGACGTGGTGGTGGAGGGCAACGGGGTGGAGGTGGCGCGGGCCCTGGCGCGGGAAGCCGGGGCGCGCCTCCACGTCCACGAGCCCTTTCTCACCGCCGTTGTGACCTTCCCCGACGGCTTTCGGCTGGACGTGGCCACCGCCCGCACCGAGTTTTACCCCCACCCGGCAGCCCTGCCGGAGGTGGAGCGTTCCGCCCTGCGCCAGGACCTGTACCGCCGGGACTTCACCATCAACGCCATGGCCATTGCCCTCAACCCCGAGGTCTTAGGGCAGCTGGTGGACTTTTTTGGCGGCCAGAGGGACCTGGAGCAAAGGCTCATCCGCGTGCTCCACTCGCTTTCTTTCATTGAGGACCCCACCCGCCTGGTGCGGGGCGTGCGCTTTGCCACCCGCCTGGGCTTTAGCCTGGCTCCGGACACCGAGCGTTTGGCGCGGGTGGCGCTGGAGGAAGGGGTTTTGGCCCGGCTTTCCGGGGAGAGGCTGCGGGATGAGGTTTTCCTCTTGCTTTCCGAGGAGCATCCGGTGGAGGGGCTTTTGGAGCTGGACCGTTTGGGGGTTTCTTTGGCCCTTTTCCCTGAGCTTGCCTGGGGACCGGCCACCGGGCGCTTTTTGCGGCAGGTCGAGGCCATGCTTTTGTGGGCCACCGTGGAAAAGGTCTTTGACGGCCCAAAGCCGCTGGTGTACCTGGCCGCTTTGGCCTTGCGGGGTGGGGAAAGGGCAGGGGACGTGCTGGCTTCCCGCTTGAGCCTGGCGGGGGAGGCCCGGGAGGTGGTGGCCAGGGCCCGGGAGGGCGTGGAAAAGCTCCTGGCGCAAGCCGCCAACGGCCACAAACCCAGCCGGCTGGTGGAAAGCCTGGAGCACACCCCGCCGGTGTGGTGGGTGTTGGCCATGGTTTTGGCGTCCCAGAGCCAGCGGCAGGTGTTGCGGCAGGCGCTCACCGATTGGCTGCGCCGGCCGTTGCCGGTTCGCGGCGGGGAGCTGGTGGCGCAAGGGGTTCCCGAGGGCCCGTGGGTGGGCCGGGCGGTGCGGGCGACACGGGCGGCGGTTCTGGACGGTGAGGTGGCACCGGAGCAAGCTCTTGCCTACGCTCTCGAGCTCTGCGGACGCTTTCGCCAGGAGGGGCGGTGAGGATCACCGGTGGGATTTGGGCCTCGCGGAAGGTTTTTGGGCCGCCTCCGGGGTGGCCGTTGCGGCCCACTCCCGATGCGTTGCGGGAGCAGGCCTTCTCGGTGCTGGCGGGGGAGCTTTCTGATGCGGTTTTCCTGGACCTCTTTGCCGGCACCGGAGTGGTTTCCCTGGAGGCGCTTTCCCGCGGGGCAGCCCGCGCCATCCTGGTGGAGCCCCACCCGCAGGCCCTTGCCCTGCTGCGCCGCAACCTGGAGCTTCTGAAGGTGGAGCCCCATCGCGTCCTGGTGGTCCCGAAGCCCGCAGAGGAAGCCGTGAGCTGGTTGGCTGCCAGAGGCGAAAAGGTGAACATCCTTTGGGCGGACCCGCCCTTTGCCCGCTTTGCCCAGCACCTGCCGGCGGTGGCAGCGGTGGGTGAGCGGGGGATCCTGGTGGCCGGGGGGCTTTTGGTTTTGGAGCATCCTCCCAAGGCCAGCTGGGAGCTGCCGGGTTTTTCCCCGCTTCGGGCGCTGCGGGGTGCGGTTTTGTTGCGTTTCCTGGGGAAGGGCGGTGGTCAAGCTGAGCCCCAAGGTCCGGCCAGCTCCGGCTGGTGACCCCGGGTGGCTATACTGGTCCTGTGCTGAACTTCGACTTGCCCGGTTTTTTAAGCGAGGTGGGGCGGCGGGCCGGCCAGGGTGGTGACGTGCTCCTGGGGGTGGGCCTGCCCCCCTGTGTCCTCACAGACGGGGAGCTGCAACGGGTGGAAATCCCGGGGCTTCCCCGGCTTTCCCCGTACCAAACCGAGGCGGTGGTTTTGAACCTCCTGGCCTCGGCACCGGCGGCCGCTGCGGAAAAGGTCCAGAAAAAAGGCGCTGCGGCTTTTGCTTACTCCATCCCCGGCGTGAACCGCTTTCGGGTGGCGGTTTTCCAGCAACGGGGGAGCTTCGGGGTAACCCTCCGCTCGATCCCGGACCGGGTTCCTAGCCTGGCGGAGCTGGAGCTTGTGCCAGCGGTGGCGGAAGCCACCCAGGAGCGCACTGGGGTGGTGCTGGTGAACGGTCCCGCGGGTTCCGGGCGCACCACCACCCTGGCGGCGCTGGTGGGCGAGATCAACCGCACCCGTGCCTGCCACGTAATGACCGTGGAGGAACCCATTGAGTTCCTGCACAAGCACGAAAAGGCGGCAATTTTCCAGCGGGAGGTGGGCATTGACACGCCTTCCTTAAGCCAGGGGCTTGTGGATGCGGCGGCAGCCGGGGCGGAGGTCATCATGGCCTCGGAGGTGCGCACCCCCGACGAAGCCCGGGCGGTCCTGGAGCTTGCGGAGACCGGGCACCTCCTGCTCACCTCCTTGCGCGGTTATGACACCGCTTCGGCGCTTTCTCGCTTCCTCTCGCTTTTCCCACCCGAAGAGCGGCCGGAGGCGCGCCTGCGGCTTTCCCGGGTGCTGCGCTTTTGCTTCACGCAAAGGCTCTTGCCCCACCGCGACGGCAAGCGGCGCCCGGTTTTTGAGGTGTTCCGGCAGACTGTGGCCGCTGCCGAGTTCCTCGCCCAGGGGCGCCTGGATTCGGCTACGGTAAGCGATTTCCTGCGGGACGGCGAAAACGAAGGGCAACAGGCATTCGATCGCGAGCTGGAGCGCAAGGTGCGCAGGGGCGAGCTGGACGCGGCGGTGGCCCTGGAGTACGCGGTGCTGCCGCGGCAGTTGGAGCTGCGGCTTCTGGACCTTAAGGGGGCATGAGGCATGCGACGGGTGGTGCTGGTGAGCGGAAACCAGGCCCAAGCCTACCAGGGCGCCCTGGCAGCTTCGGGTTTTGAAGCGGTGACGGTGCCCTCCTACCGCCAGGCGCGCATGGAGGTGGAAGCGGGAGCGGTGGCGGTGGTGGTGTGTCCCGAGGCACCCGCCTGGGGGGGACCTGATGCCCAGCCGCTTTTGGCCATGCCCGCAGCCCTGCGGCGGGGGTGCCTTTTGGTTTTGGTGAACCCGGGAGCCCAAACCGGCGATGGCTGGCGGGCCTTTCTGGCCAATGTGGATCTTTTGGTGGCAGCGGCGGATGCCCCGCGCTTGGGGGAGCTCCTGCGGGCGGCTCTGGCGGCCAAGAAACAGCTGGTGGGGCTTCTGGACCCCGAGGCGGCCAACCGGCTTTCCGGGTAAGGAGAACCTATGACCGATACCCGGGAAAAGCTCCAGGCTTTGCGGCAATCGGTGGGACGGGTCATCCGCGGTAAGGAAGACGTCATTGATTTCGTGATTGCCGCGCTCTTGGCCCGGGGTCACGTGCTTTTGGAGGACGTCCCCGGCGTGGGGAAGACCACGCTGGCGCAAGCTCTGGCGCGCTCGCTGAACCTCACGTTTTCGCGCATCCAGTTTACCTCCGACACGCTGCCCTCGGATGTCATCGGCGTTTCCCTCTGGCGGGCAGAAAAGGGCGAGTTTGAGTTTTTGCCCGGCCCCATTTTCACCAACGTGCTTTTGGCCGACGAGATTAACCGCGCCACCCCCAAAACCCAGGCCGCCCTTCTGGAAGCCATGAACGAGCGCACGGTCACCGTGGACAAGACCCGCTACCGGCTGCGGGAGCCCTTCCTGGTGCTGGCCACCCAAAACCCCGTGGAGTACCTGGGAACCTACCAGCTCCCCGAATCGCAACTGGACCGCTTCCTGATGCGGCTGCACCTGGGCTACCCCGCACCTGATGAGGAGCTGGCGCTTCTGGCCAGGGGCGGGGTGGAGGAGGAGCTGGAGGCGGTGCGGCCGGTGTTGGGGTCCGACGAGGTGGTGGAGCTGCAAGCCGAGGTGCGGCGGGTGAGGGTGGCCGAGCCTTTGCTCCGCTACCTTTTGGAGCTGGTGCAGCGCACCCGAAAGCACCCCTCCCTGGCGCTGGGGGTTTCCACCCGCGGCGCGTTGAGCCTGCAACGGGCGGCACAGGCGCTGGCGCTCTTGGAGGGGAGGGATTACGCCATCCCCGATGATGTGGTGCGGGCGGCGGTGCCGGTGATGGCCCACCGGGTGATCCTCTCCGGCTCCGACGGCTCCGGGGCCTCGCAAAGCGAGGCGGAGAGGGCCATCATCCAGGAAATCGTGGCGACCACCCCGGTGCCCTGGTAACCATGGGCTGGATTTCCGCGCTGGAATGGCGCTTTCCTGGCTTTTCCCTGACTCCCACCCGGGCCTTCTGGTGGTTTCTGGTTTGGGTGGCGGTGCTTGGGGTTTCGGCCCTCAACACCGGCAACAACGCGCTGTACATGCTGCTGGCCCTGAGCCTGGGGGCGTTCGTGGCCTCGGGGGTGCTTTCCCGGCATACCCTGGGTCATTTGCAGGGCGAAACCCTGTGGCCTGCCGAGGTGTGGGCTTCGGCGGCCACCCGCGTGCAGGTGGTGGTGCACAACACCTCCCGCTTCCTCCCCGCCTGGGGCGTGGTGTGCCGGCTTTCGGGGCTTCCGGGAGGGTTGGTTTTACCTTTGGTGCCCCCCAGGGGGAAGGTCACGGTGCCGCTTTTGACCCGCTTTCCGGCCAGGGGGCTTTTTCCCCGGCCGCACCTGACGCTGGAGGTGCGGCTGCCGCTGGGGTTTTTTGTGAAGTCGCTGAACATCTCCCAACCTGGCGAGCTTCTGGTTTACCCCCGCCTGGTGGCGGCTGCCCTGCCCCGTTTTTCCGGCCCACCTCAGGGTATTCAAGAGCGAGGAACGGCGCGTCTGCAGCGGGGCGGTGAGGTGGAGCTCCTGCGGGAGTTCCGCCCGGGGGATGACCTCCGGGATGTGCACTGGAAGCAAACGGCTCGCCAGGGGAGGGTCATCGTCATGGAAAGGCGGGAACGGGAGCGCAGCTTGCGGTTTTTGGTGCTGGATCCCCACGTGCGCGATCCCGAGGACCCAGAAACCCGTCGGCGTTTTGAGGACCTGGTGGCGGAGGTGGCGTCGGTGGCCCGCAAGCTGGTGCATACCGGGCAGGCGGTGGGGTTGGTGGTGGGAGAGCGGGTGCTGCCCCCAGCCTGGGGGCCCGAGCACCTCCGCAAGGTGCTCACGCTTCTGGCCCTGGTGCAGCCGGTGCGCGGCGCGGCGGGCACGATCTTTTTGACCCAGGGGGAGCAGGCGGTGTACCGCCTGGCGGGGAGCTCCTGATGCCGCAGGTGCTGTGGCAACGGTGGTTCGGGGTTGGAGCGCTGGCGGTGGCTTTGCTGTTGAGCTTGGCCGGCGCTGTGGCTCTGCCGTTTGTGCTCCCTATGCTGGTGGTGGCGCTGGTTCTCATCGCGAAGCCACGCCCCCTTAAGCCCCTGCCTTCCTGGCTTGAAAACCTCTTGGCGCTGGTCATCGTGGCGGCGGTAGCGGCGGGAGGAGGTCTGCGCTTTGGGGTCATGCGTCCGGTGGCCAACCTGCTGGTGCTGCTCACCGCCGTTCGCCTGTGGGGCGGTGCCGAAAAAACGCGGCGGGCCACGGTGCTGCTGCTCCTTGCAATGCTCAACGCGGCAGGCATTGCTTCCTCCACCCATCCGGCGCTGGTGGGCTATTTGGTGGCGTTGCTAGTGGGGGTGGTGGTGGCCGCTGGCCAGCTGGTTCCTCTGGAGTTGGGCCAGCGCTTTGGGGGTGGCTCCCCGCGAGGTTTACCGCCGGCCAGGCTGGTGGCGGGCACCACGGTGCTGGCTTTCTTGGTGGCTGCACCTCTTTTCGTGCTTTTCCCCCGCTTGCGCTCGCCCTTTGCGGCCTCAGGGCTCGGGGCGCGGCCGGTGAGCGGCTTTCGGGAAGCGGTGAGCCTGCACCAGCTGGGGGACATCAAGATCTCCCGGCGTCCCATGCTGCGCGTGAGGTTTTTAAAGGCCGACCAGGTGCAGCCTCACTGGCTGCGCTTTGCCGGCGCCACGCTGTCCCATTACCGCGCCGGGCGGTGGCTGGAAAGCCGCAAGCAGCGGGCCGGGGAAGAGGTGAACTTCTTCGCGGGGCCGGAAGGACCGGTGAAAGCGGAAATTACCCTGGAGCAGTCCAGCGATCGGCTGTTTCTGCCTCCCGGCACCCGTCAGGTGGTACCGCCGGATGCCGAGGTGTGGGTGGACGGTGCCGGGGCGGTGCGCATCCCCCGTTCTTTAGAGCCGCCCATCAGCTTCCGGGTGAGCTTTGACCCTGGTGTGGTGAACACCCGTCCCCCCGGGCCGGAGGACCTGGCGGTTACCGTGAGCCGCCAAGCCTTACGCCGCGTGGCGCGGGAAGCCATGGGCAACGCCCGCGATCCCCTGCGTCGAGCGCAAGCTCTGGAAGAGTACCTGCAGAGGCGCTACCGCTACAGCACTAGCACCGCGGTACCGTTGCGGGCCGATCCCGTGGAGTGGTTTTTGTTCACCGCCCGGGAGGGGCATTGCGAGTTTTTCGCTTCCGCCATGGTTTTGCTCTTGCGCGCCGAGGGGATTCCCGCCCGGTTGCAAACGGGCTTTGCCGGGGGTCAGGACCTGGGAGGGGGCGAGTTCCTGCTGCGGGACGCCAACGCCCACGCCTGGGTTTTGGCGTATATCGGCGATCGCTGGTGGATCTTTGACCCCACACCGCCGGAGGGAAGACCCGGTACCGAGTCTGGTACCGAAGCGGTTAGCCTCCGGGCGCTGTGGGCCAACCTGGAGGGCTTCTGGGACCGCTGGGTGATTACCTTTTCCCTGGCGGATCAACTGGAGGTGCTGGTTTCCCTCTGGAGCGCCGTCCGCAGCGCCGGACGATGGCTGGCCTTGCTTGCCGTGGCTCTGCTGGTGGTGGCTGCCGCATGGCTCTTGTGGCGGCAAAGGGGAAGGCAAAAGCGAAGGGCTGCCCCATCGGAATTGGGTGTCCTCCTCTGGCGGTTGGCACAGGAGGCGGGGTGGGATGAGGAATCGTTGGCGCGGGCCACACCTTCCCAGGTGCTGGACTCGCTTCTTCCCAGGCTTTCCAGCTCGCGGGAAGCCTGTCTCTGGCTTTTCCAGGCCCACGAGCGTGCCTTGTACGCTGCCGGCGCCACCCCTCCCCGCCGGCGGGTGTGGGCGAGCTTCCGGGAGGTGCTGCGGGAGCTCAGGAGGCCTTTGCGGGAAGTGGGCCACACCACCAGCGGGCCAGCCCCAGGCTCAAAAGCAAAAAGGGAATAGCGGCCAGAACGTCCACCACGTAGTGGTAGGTGAGCAGCACGGTGGCAGCAATGAGCAAAGCCCCCACCGGCAGGAGAGCCGTGTAAAGGCGCGGGGTTCGACGGCGGGCGCAGTAAAGCACCGCAAGGGTGACCATGGTGTGGCCGGAGGGAAACGCATCGGTTTTGGTCTTTTCCCAGTGATCCAAAAGCTCGCGGATGGGGGCCCCCACCACCCCTGCGGGGAGGGAAGCGTACCGTTCCTTGGCTACGCCCGCCCGGGGACCGTAAGCCGGCACCAGAAAGTAGCCGGCGTAGGAAACCAGAAACGTGAGCACCACCGTGGAAGTTACCCGCGGCAGGTACGGGTCACCCGCACGAACCAGCGCCACCAGCAGCACGATGGGCAGGAAGAAAAACGTGGAGTAAGCCAGCGTGAGGACATCAGCAAGCCAGGCGGGGATTGACAGGCTGTACAGGGCCGCCTGCGCTTCCGCTCCGAGGATGAGGCGGTCCAGCGCTTCCAGCTGGCGGTCGTAGTGGGCGGGGTGCACCAGGGGGATCAAAAGCCCAAGGTGCAGAAAGATAAACGGCACCACCGGCACCGGGAGGAACTCACGGACCAGCGCCAGCATGGGCTGGGTTGTCCGGGCCAGCGCCACCGCCGCTACCAGGTAAAGGAGGGCCACGGTGGCCAGAGAAGCGCGCACCGAAAGGGCAAGCTCCTGGGGGTGAAACCAGGCGATGATGGCCATGGCAAAGAGGGCCACCGCCAAAGCTTGCTCGCCGACCCGAAGACGACCCTTGCCCGCCAGTGGTAAAGCTTCTATCATTGGAGTTGTGCTTTCGCGCATTGTTTTTTCCTGCCTTTGCCTCGCCTACACCGCTGCCGCTGGAGCGGAAACGGTGGTGGTCATGCGCCTTGAAGATACCATCCAGCCCGCCTCCATGCGCTACCTGCAACGGGGCCTGCGCACGGCGGCCGCCGAAAACGCCCAGGTCGTTGTTTTGGAGCTCAATACCCCGGGCGGGCTTTTAACCTCGCTGCGGCAAATGACCACCGCCATTACCACCTCGCCAAGACCGGTGGTGGTGTACGTCACCCCCTCGGGGGCGCAGGCGGCCTCTGCCGGGTTTTTCCTGCTCATGGCCGCGGATGTGGCGGCCATGGCCCCCGGCACCAACGCCGGTGCGGCTCACCCGGTGGGGGGGCAGGGGGAAGACCTCGAGAAAACCATTGCCGAAAAGGTCACCAACGACGCTGCAGCTCTCATTCGTTCTTTGGCCGCCCAGCGGGGAAGGCCGGTGGAATGGGCGGAAAAGGCGGTGCGGGAGTCGGTGTCCTTTACCGAGCGGGAGGCTTTGGACAAAAAACTCATTGAGCTGGTGGCGGCGGACCGCAACGAGCTGCTTGCCAAGCTCAACGGCATGGAGATCAAGCGCTTTTCGGGGGCAGTGGAAAAGCTCGTGCTCACTCACCCGGAAATCAAGCTGGTGACCCCTTCGCCCGGGGACAAGCTGCTTTCCGCCATTGCCCACCCCAACATTGCGTACCTGCTTTTGCTTTTGGGGATCCTGGGCCTTTACTTTGAGCTTTCCCACCCTGGGGCCATTTTCCCCGGGGTTTTGGGAGCCATCAGCTTATTGTTGGCGTTTTTTGCGCTGTCGGTTTTGCCGGTGAACTACGTAGGGGTGCTGCTCATCCTCTTGGCCATTGGCTTTTTCATTGCGGAGGTGAAGGTGACCAGCTACGGGCTTTTAACCGTGGCAGGACTGGTGTGTTTTATCTTGGGTTCCGCCATGCTTATTGATGCGCCGCTGCCTTCGCTGCGGGTGGGGTGGGGGGTCATTTTGCCCACCGCCTTTGTGGTGGCGGCGGTGGTGATTTTCCTTTTGTCCCGGGTGCTTTCCGCCCACCGGGTGAAGCCCGTGACCGGCATCGAAGGGATGCTGGGGGAGCAGGGCACGGCAGTGAGCGATCTTTCGCCCCAGGGCAAGGTTTTCGTGCACGGAGAGTACTGGGAAGCCATCGCCTCGCAGCCCGTTCCCAGTGGTACGCCGGTGCGGGTGGTGGCGGTGCGGGGCAGCAAGCTGGAAGTGGAACCGGTTCCCCCGGAAGGGGGGAAAGGAGCGTAGCCATGAGTCCACAGGTTTCTTTTGGCTGGATTTTGGCAGGGATCATCCTGCTGGTCATTGTCTTCCGCTGGATCAACATCCTGAAGGAGTACGAGCGGGGCGTGGTGTTCACCCTGGGCCGGGTGGACCCCAACCCCCGGGGCCCGGGTTTGGTGTTTGTGTTTTGGCCGGTGCAGCGGATGGTGGTGGTGAGCCTGCGCACGGTGGTGCTGGACATCCCACCCCAGGACGTGATCACCCGCGACAACGTTTCGGTAAAGGTCAACGCCGTTGTGTACTTCCGGGCGTTGAACCCGGTGAAGGCCATCTGCGAGGTGGAAAACTACATTTACGCCACCTCGCAGCTGGCGCAAACTACGCTGCGATCGGTGCTGGGCGAGGTGGAGCTGGATGAGCTTTTGGCTGAGCGGGAAAAGCTCAACCAGAAGCTGCAGGAGATCATTGACCGCCACACCGACCCTTGGGGGGTCAAGGTTTCCCTGGTGGAGGTCAAGCACGTGGACCTGCCGCAGGAGATGCAGCGGGCCATGGCGAGACAGGCCGAAGCGGAACGGGAAAAGCGGGCCAAGATCATCCACGCCGAAGGCGAGTTCCAGGCAGCCCAGCGTTTGGCGGAAGCGGCGGCGGTTATGCAAAAGGAGCCAGCGGCTTTGCAGCTTCGCTACCTGCAAACCCTCACGGAAATCGCCACCGAAAAGAACTCCACCATCGTGTTCCCGCTCCCCATTGACACCATCAAGCCGTTTCTGAACCTGGTGGAAAAGAAGGGCTAGGGAGGGCGCGGTGCGGTATTACCAGCTGGTGGCCTCAGGGCGCCAGCTTGCCCTTTTTATCTTTGCCATTGCTGGGCTTCTTCTGGTGGCTTTTTTGGTGGGTTTAAACGTAGGGCTTGCGGAAAGACAGCAGCAGCTGGAGCAGGCGGCGTGGAGCGCCAAGCCCAGCGAACCGCTGCCAACGCCCATCCCCACGGAACCCCCACCGGCTACACCGACTCCTCCGCCGTCACCCATGCCGGAAGTGGTGGTGGCCGAGCCAACGGTTCCGCCCACGCCCACCGTGATGCCTGCGCCTACTGCGGCACCCACGCCCACCCCACGCCCCACGCCCCGACCATCCCCGGTAACGGCGCCGATTTCCGCCGGGGTTTGGGTGCAGGTGGGGGCATTTAGCAGCAAAGCCGATGCCGACGGCGTGCGGCACCGGGTGGTGGCCCTGGGTTTCCGGCCCGAGCAGGTCAAGGTGCTGTCGGCAGGCTTCGGGAAATATCGGGTGCGGGTGGGACCGTTCCCAGACAGGGAAAGCGGGTCGCGGGTGGTGGCCCGTTTACGAGAGGGGGGCTTCCGAGAAGCCTTTGTGGTGAGCCAATGAGCGTGCGTTTACCCACGTGGATTGCCGAGCGCAAGCTTTCCCTTGCCAGCTTGCGGGAGGTCCGGCAGGTGATGAGTGCCGGAGGCCTGCACACGGTGTGCGACGAGGCTCGCTGCCCCAACCGCAGCGAGTGCTTTTCCCGCCGCACCGCTACCTTCCTGATCATGGGGGACACCTGCACCCGCAACTGCCGGTACTGTTCCATCGCCCATGGCAAGCCGCTCCCGCTGGATCCAGAGGAGCCCAGGCGGTTGGCGCAAGCGGCCCGCGAGCTGGGGCTGCGCCACGTGGTGGTGACCTCCGTGGACCGCGACGATTTGCCCGATGGGGGAGCCTCCCACTTTGCCAGAGTCATTGCCGCTCTGCGGGAGCTGGAGCCGCCGGTGACGGTGGAGGTTTTGACCCCCGATTTTCGTGGTCTTCTCTCAGCGGTGGACACGGTGATTGCCGCTGGACCCGATGTTTACAACCACAACGTGGAAACGGTTCCTCGCCTTTACCCCCAGGTGCGCCGCCAGGGCCGCTACCAGTGGGCGCTTGCGGTGCTGGCGCGGGTGGCGGAAAAGGCCCCAAAGATGGTGCGGAAGTCGGGCATCATGGTGGGTCTTGGGGAGACCAAGGAAGAAGTGCAGCAGGTCTTACGGGACTTGCGGGCCGTTAACTGTCAGGTGGTGACGGTGGGTCAGTACCTGCAGCCCACCGGCAAACAGGTGCCGGTGGCGCGCTACTGGCACCCCCAGGAGTTCGACGAAATCGCCGAATACGGGGCGTCCCTGGGGCTGGAGGTGATTGCCGGGCCGTTCGTCCGTTCCTCCTACCACGCGGAGGAGGCCTTCCTCAACGTTCGCAAAGGCGAAAAAAAACCCGTGGTTTTGCGATAAAATCCCCGCCGGGAGGGAACGATGCAGTACGCCCGGGAAGTTCGGGAGTTTATCCGTCATCATTTTCGCCATTTCAACGCTGCCGTGGTGGTGGACGCTGCGGAGAGCTTTCGCCAGTTTGTGGAATCCGGCAACAAGATGCTGGTGGCCATGGCCGGGGCCATGAGCACCGCAGAGCTGGGCATTTCCCTGGCGGAAATGATTCGTCAGGGCAAGGTGCACGCCATTAGCTGCACCGGTGCCAACCTGGAAGAGGACATCTACAACTTGGTGGCCCACGATTTTTACGTGCGTGTCCCCCACTGGCGAAGCCTCACCGCCGATGACGAGGTGGCGCTGTGGAAGCGGCACCTCAACCGGGTCACCGATACCTGCATTCCCGAAGAGGAAGCTATCCGCCGCATTGAGGGCGCGGTGATGGAGGAGTGGCTGGCCGCCGATCGTAACGGCGAGTCGTACTTCCCCCACGAGTTTTTCTACCGGGTTTTGCGCTCCGGTAAGCTCGATAAGTACTTCCAAATTGATCCCAGGGATAGCTGGGTGTACGCAGCCATGGAGGCGGACCTCCCGATTTTCGTTCCCGGGTGGGAGGACTCCACCACCGGCAACATTTACGCGGCCCACTGCATCGCCGGTGACATCAAAAACGTGCATACGGTGAAAGGCGGAATCCAGTACATGATGGAGCTGGCGCAGTGGTACAAGAAGCAAACGCAAGATGGAACCAAGGTGGGATTTTTCCAAATTGGTGGCGGCATTGCTGGCGATTTTGCCATTTGCGCGGTGCCCATGATGCGCCAGGATTTGCAGTGGAAAGACATTCCACTTTGGGGGTATTTCTGCCAGATTTCCGACTCCACCACAAGCTACGGATCCTACTCGGGGGCAGTGCCCAACGAGAAAATTACCTGGGAAAAGCTGGGGCCTGATACGCCCCGTTTCATCATCGAGTCGGACGCCACCATCGTTGCGCCCCTCATTTTTGCCTACGTGTTAGGGTGAGGGGCAAGGTGGCACCGCAATCTCGTAAAGCGCAAGGGAAAGTTTGTGCCAATTTAGATTGGAACGGGGTCCTGAAGGCCCTTTCCCGGCTTCTGGCCGGGGGCTCGGTGGACGAGACCCTGGGGCTTTTAGGGGAGGCCACAGGGGTTGACCGGGTTTACGTCTTTTCCGTCCACCCCCATCCCGAAAGCGGGGTCCCGGCCTGTAGCCAGCTCTGGGAGTGGTGCCGCTCCGGGGTGGAACCGCAAATTGACAACCCCGCGCTGCAAAATCTCGAAATTGAGAAAGCTGGATTCGGCCGCTGGGTGGTGGAGCTTTCAGCGGGAAGGCCCATTGTGGGTTTGGTTGCGGAGTTTCCGCAGGAGGAAAGGCCGCTTCTGCAAGCGCAGGGGATCCAATCCATTCTGGTGGCCCCGATTTTCCGCGCCGACCAGCTTTGGGGCTTTGTGGGCTTTGATTCGGTGAGGGAAGCTCGGCTCTGGCAGGCCCAGGAGCAGGAAGTCCTGCAAACGGTGGCGGCAGCCTTGGGAGATCAACTGGCCCAACGGGAGACCCGGATGGAACTGGAGCAAGCGGAGGAGCGCTGGCGGAACTTCTTGGAGCGCGTGCCGGATGCCATCATCGTGCACAACGGCACCCAGGTGCTTTACGCCAACCCGGCAGCCCACACGCTTTTTGGCATCAACACGCCCCAGGGGCTTTTGGGCAAGGCGGGGAGGGAGCTGGTGCACGGCAGCGCGTGGGCCCTGGTGGAGCAGCGGGTGAACGCCATGCTGGAAAAGGAGGAGCCCGCTCCCACCATCGAGCTGGCCTATACCCGCGCCGATGGCTCGGTTTTTCTGGCGGAAACCCGTTCGGTGCCCATGTGGTTGGGCAAGCGCAAGGTCATCATCTCGGTACTGCGGGATTTAGGGGAGCGGCGCCGGTGGCTGGAGCAAATTCAGCACCTGGCCTACCACGACGGGCTCACCGACCTGCCCAACCGCCGCCTCTTGCGGGAGCGGGCCGAGCAGCTTTTGGCGCTGGCTCGACGGCATAAGTTTCCGGTGGCCCTGGGCTACCTGGACCTGGACCGCTTCAAGGAAGTCAACGACACCTTAGGTCACGATGCCGGGGATGAGCTTTTGCAGGCGGTGGCCGTGAGGCTGGCCCGTGTGGCCCGGGAGACCGATACCGTAGCCCGCTTGGGTGGCGATGAGTTCGCCATCCTGTGGCCGCAAACCGGCCATGAAGGCGCCCGCATTGCTGCCAGTAGGGTTTTGGAGTGCTTCCAGCAACCTTTTTCCGTACGCCAAGAGGTGATTTCGGTGGAGGCTTCTCTGGGCATTGCTGTTTTCCCCGGGGATGGCGACAGCCTGGACGAGCTCATGCGGGCGGCGGACGTGGCCATGTACCGGGCCAAGGCGGCGCGTTCGGGTTTTGCCTTTTACTCCCCGGAAATGGACCGCTACTCCCGCGCCCGTCTGGCCTTTTTGGAGCAGCTCAAGCGGGCCCTGCATTCGGAAGGGATCGTCTTTTACTTTCAGCCCATCCTGACGACGGATACCGGCGAGCTGGTGCTGGCGGAAACGCTGGCCAGTCTGGTGGTGGCCGACCAGGTGCTGCCCGCGGGGCACTTTGTGCCCCTGCTCCAGGAGCTGGGGCGTTTGCCGGAGCTGGATGCCTTGGCCCTCAGGGTGGCGGCAGGGGCCGCCCGTCGCCTTGGGATTCCGGTGAGCGTCAACGTGGCGGCGCCAACCCTGCAGATGGATGCCTTTGTGGAAAAGCTGAAGGACCTGCTGAGCGCCCACGACCTTCCCCCGAAGTTCCTGTGGCTGGAAATTACCGAGTCGGCGCTGGTGCCGGAAGTGGAGGAGGCTGCGGCCAAGCTCCGTCAAGCCCGTGCTCTCGGCGTGCACGTGGCGCTGGACGACTTCGGCACCGGCTATTCCTCTCTGGCGCTTTTGCGCGATGTCCCCGCGGACCTGGTGAAGCTCGATGCTTCCTTTGTGGGTGTGGCCACCGGGGACCAGCGAGGGGAAGCGCTGCTACAGGGGATCGTGGACCTGGCCCACCGGCTGGGGGTGAAGGTGGTGGCGGAAGGTGTGGAAAGCCCCCGGGAGTTTGATCTGGTGCGTCGCATTGGCTGCGACTTTGTGCAGGGGTTCAAGTTCTGTCCGGCGCTTCCCGAAGAAGACGAGCGCTGGCAGCAGCTACGAGGCCGGCTCCAGTAAGCGCTCCTCCCTCTTGCCGTAGCGTGTGACCACGTAATTTTCCACCAACGACAAGAACGCTTCGGCGAGCTCCTCGGGTGTCCCCTTGAGGGTGGCCACCTGCACCCCGTCCACGTACACCGGGCAGGCCGGCGCTTCCCCCGTGCCCGGCAGAGAAATGCCAATGTTGGCGGCTTTGGACTCCCCAGGCCCGTTCACCACGCACCCCATGACCGCCACCTTGAGCTCCTCCACCCCGGGGAACTCCTTTCGCCACTGGGGGAGCCGCTCCTTGAGGTAGCTGTCCACCCGCTGGGCCAGCTCCTGGAAGGTGGTGGAGGTGGTGCGGCCGCAACCCGGGCAAGCGGTAACCGACGGGGCAAAGGAGCGGATGCCCAAAGCTTGCAGCATCTCGCAGGCTATCCACACCTCTTCCCGGCGATCGCCCCCCGGGGAGGGCGTGAGGGAAACGCGAATGGTGTCACCAATGCCTTCCGCCAGCAGCACCGCCATGGCGGCGGTGGACCAAACGATGCCGCGGCGGCCCATGCCGGCCTCGGTAAGGCCCAGGTGCAACGGCTGACGGGTAAGTTCCGCAAGCCTCCTGTACACCTTGATGAGCTCAGGGGGGCGCGAGATCTTGCAGGAAATCACGATGCGGTCCTCGCCAAGCCCGGAGCTTACGGCAAGCTCCAAAGACTTCAGGGCGGAAACCACCATGCACTGGGAAATCACCTCCTCGGAGGAAAGCCCCAAGTTTTTCGCGGTGTTTTCCTGCATCTTGGCCATCACCAGCTCGGGATCCAACGAGCCGGCGTTGACGCCAATGCGGATGGCCTTCCCCAGGTCCCGGGCCAGCCGGCAAAAGGTCAGGAAGTTTTCGTCCTTCTTTTCCCCGCGCCCCACGTTTCCGGGGTTGATGCGGTACTTGTCCAAAACTTCCGCGCACTGGGGATAACGGGTCAAGAGCAGGTGGCCGTTGAAATGAAAGTCGCCCACCAGCGGCACCGTACAGCCGGCATCGTGCAAGCGTGCCCGGATTTCCGGCACGGCTTTAGCGGCCTGATCGTTATTGACGGTAATCCGCACCAACTCGGCGCCAGCTTGCCAAAGCTCGAGGATTTGCTGGGCCGTGGCTGCAGCATCGGTGGTGTCGGTGTTGGTCATGGCTTGCACCACGATGGGTGCCCCACCGCCAATGGTGAGCGAACCGACCTTCACACCAACCGTGGGTTTTCTCGCAAAAGCCGTCACCTTACCCTCCCAAGGCCAAAACGCACCAAGCGGGCGGCCTATGCCCGTTCCCAAGGGTACTCCACAGAAGCGGGGCGGTATACTCGTGGGCCATGAGGGTTTCCTGGGACCGCTACTTCATGAACTTGGCGAGGGAAGCGGCCACCCGCTCCACCTGCCCGCGAAAGGCGGTAGGAGCGGTGCTAGTACGGGATAAAGCGGTGCTGGCCACCGGCTACAACGGTTCCATCAGGGGGCTTGCCCATTGCACCGAGGTGGGGTGTATGATCGAAAACGGCCACTGCGTGCGCACCGTGCACGCCGAGGCCAACGCCCTCATCCAGGCGGCCCGTCACGGGGTGCGCATTGAGGGGGCGGACTGCTACGTGACCGCCTCTCCCTGCTGGGACTGCTTCAAGCTTCTGGCCAACGCTGGGGTTCGCCGCATCGTCTTTGCCGAGTTTTACCGGGATGAGAAGATTTGGGAGTTTGCCCGGCAAGCGGGCATTGAGCTCGTGGAGCTGGGTTGGGAGGACGCAAGGTGAAGGTTCGACGCTTAGGGGTTTTGACCGGTGGCGGGGACGCCCCGGGGCTTAACGCGGTGATCCGCGCGGTGGTCAAGAGCTGCTTGTTTTCCCACCGGGTGACGCCGGTGGGCATTTACGATGGCTTTTCCGGTTTGGTGGAAGGGAAGGCCAAAGAGCTGGAGCTGGACGACATTTGGGGCATCCTGCCCCGGGGCGGCACGATCCTGGGCACCACCAACCGCCACAACCCCTTCCGCTACCCCTTCCGGCGACCGGACGGGGTGGAGGAAATCGTGGACGCCTCCCAGGCGGTGGTACGCAACTTTGAAAAGCTGGGTTTGGATGCCTTGGTGGTCATTGGCGGTGACGGCTCGCTGGCCATTGCCGAGCGCATGCACCGGGAGCTGGGGCTGCCGGTGGTGGGGGTGCCCAAGACCATTGACAACGACATCTCCGCCACCGAGGTGACCTTTGGCTTTGCCACCGCCATGGAGGCCGCCGCCGACGCTTTGGACCGCCTCCACACCACCGCCGAGGCCCACCATCGGGTCATGCTCCTGGAGGTGATGGGCCGGGATGCCGGTTGGATTGCCCTTCACGCTGGCCTTGCCGGCGGCGCCGATGTGATCCTCATCCCGGAGATCCCCTTCCGCTTTGAACCGGTGATTGCCAAATTCCGGGCCCGGGAACGCCGGGGACGACCGTTTTCCCTGGTGGTGGTGGCGGAAGGCGCAGCGCCCCAGGGCGGCTCACAGGTGTTTCAGGCGGAGGACAAGGTCACCGGTTGGAAGCGATTGGGCGGGATTTCCTACCTGGTGGCGCAGGAAATTGCCGAGCGCTCGGGGTACGAAGTGCGGGTCACGGTGCTGGGCCACATCCAGCGGGGCGGCTCGCCTGTGCCCGTGGACCGCATCTTGGCCACCCGCTTTGGCGTGGAGGCCACCCGCCTGGCCGTGGAGGGGCAGTTTGGCACCATGGTGGCGTTGCAGTGTGGGGAAATCGTTTCGGTGCCGCTTTCGGAAGCGGTGGGCCACCTCAAGCGGGTACCCGTAAACTCGCAGCTGGTTAAGGCCGCCCGCGCCATTGGCATCGTCTTCGGCGACGAGGACCCCGAAATGGTGGAAGCCTCGGAAGGGTGAGGCCATGAGCCAGGTGCTCACCGTGCCCCGCCCGGAAAGCCTCGTGGTGGCGCTGGACGAGGTGCCGCTACCGCTTACCGCCGAAGCTCTTTTTGGCCGGCGGTGTCCTTTCGAGCTGGAACTGGGCGTGGGCAAAGGGCGCTTTGCCATTGCCTGGGCTCAGGCCCACCCAGAAATTGGCCTTCTTGGTGTGGAACGGGCCCGCAAGTACCTGGAGCTTGCGGCCCTGCGGGCAGCCCGGGCGGGGGTAAGCAACTTGCGGTTGGTGCACACCACCGCCGAGGATTTGCTGTTCCGTTGCTTGCGGGAGGGCTCGCTGGCAGCCGTGCACGTTTACTTCCCCGATCCCTGGCCCAAGAAACGCCACCACAAGCGCCGTTTCTTTCGCCCGGAAAACGTTTCGCGCCTGGCCGAGGTCATGGAGGAGGGGGCGCTTTTACGGGTGAAAACCGACCACCCGGAGTACGCGCAGGTGATCCGGGAGGTGGTGGGCGCCGATAGGCGCTTTGTTCCGGTGTCCGCTCCCGAGGCGTTTGCCGAGGTCCCGCCCACCCATTTCGAAATCAAGTACCAGGGGCAGGGGCGACCGGTGCACCTCATGGCCTGGCGGCGGGTATCGCAGTTTTAAGCCTGCAAGAGCCTCACCGGGGGAGGCGGATGATCTTGATCGGCGCCTTCCGCCGGGGGTAGTTGGGAAACTTCTTGCCGGAAAGACGCCAGGCGGTGGCCGCGAGCTCCCACATCATGGCCACCCTCTCCTCCGGCGTGGTTGTTGCGCTCAAATCCTCCCCGGGTTCTTCACCCAGCGCGTACCGCCGGATGGGCCAGCGTTTCCTTGCCAGCTTCCGCCTTTGTTCGCTACGCACGCTTGAATTTTACCGCATTTTGCCTGGTTTTTTGCGGCTTCGCCTGCTTTTGCCAGGCAACTCCATTAGCTCATGCCCAGTACCTTCACCAGGAACGCCAGCACGTCGGTGGTTTCCTCGATTTGCTTGGTGGTGGGCTTGCCCGCTCCGTGGCCGGCGCGGGTTTCGATGCGGATGAGTGCCGGTTTGTCGCAGCCCCGGGCTTCCTGCAAACTGGCGGCAAACTTGAAGGAGTGGGAAGGCACCACCCGGTCGTCGTGGTCGGCGGTGGTGACCAGGGTGGCGGGGTAGCACACCCCGTCCTTGAGGTTGTGCAAGGGGGAATAGCGGTAGAGCACGGGGAACATGTCGGGATCGTCGGCGCTGCCGTACTCGGAAACCCACGCCCAGCCAATGGTGAACTTGTGGAAGCGCAGCATGTCCATGACCCCTACCGCCGGTACCGCCGCGGCAAAGAGGTCAGGCCTTTGCGTCATGGCTGCCCCCACCAGCAAACCGCCGTTGGAGCCGCCGTTGATGGCGAGCCGGGCGGGAGAGGTGTAGCCGTTGGCAATGAGCCACTGCGCACAGGCAATGAAGTCATCGAAAACGTTTTGCTTGTTTTTGAGCATCCCCGCCTGGTGCCACGCTTCGCCGTACTCGCTGCCCCCCCGCAGGTTGGCCACCGCATACACACCACCCAGCTCCAGCCAAGCAACGGTGCGCGGGGAAAAGCTGGGCGTTACCGCAATGTTGAAGCCGCCGTAGCCGTACAAAAGCGTGGGGTTCTGGCCGTTCCGGCGGAGCTCTTTCCTGTGTACCAAAAACATCGGCACCTTCGTGCCGTCTTTGGAGGTTACAAACACCTGCTGAGCGGTAAAGCGGGAAGCGTCAAAAGCCAGCTTGGGTTCAAACAGCTTTTCCGGCTCCAGGGTGGCCAGGTCCAGCCGGTACACGGTGCCGGGGGTGAGGAAGGAGGTGAAGGAAAAGAAGGTTTCCTTTTGGAAGCGGTCGCCACCAAACCCGCTGGCCGTTCCCAGCCCTGGCAAGGCCAGCACCTTCACCAGCTCTCCCTGGAGGGTGAAGACCTTGACCTGGGTGACCACGTCCTTGAGGTAGCGGGCAAAGAGGAAATCACCCACCCTTGTGACGTTTTGCAGGCTTTCGCTGGCTTCCGGAATGACCGTTTGCCAATGTTCAGGGGCGGGGTTGCCCAGCTTTACGGCCACCACCCGCCCGCGGGGGGCATCCTTGTCGGTGAGGAAGAAGAAGGTATCCCCTTGGTTGTCCACAAACTCGTAAGAAGCGTCGAAGGCGTCCAGAAGCGGGGTCACCTCACTGCCGGGCTTTTTCAGGTCCTGGTAGTAAATGCGGTTGCGGCGGTCGGTCCCCACCCGCACGGAAATGACCAGATAGGCGCCGTCGTCGGTGACTTCCGGGGCGAAGCTCCAATCCGGGTGGTCCGGTCGAGCGTAAACCAGGGTATCCGCTTCCTGGGGCGTGCCCAGCTTGTGGAAGAACAGCTTTTGGTTGTAGTTGGCAGCCACTTTTTCTTTGCCCGGCTCGGGCTCGTCGTAGCGGCCGTAGTAAAACCCTGAAGCATCGGGAAGCCAGGCGGCGGAGGTGAACTTGGCCCAGCGGATGGTGTCCGGCAAATCCTCGCCGGTATCCACCCGACGCACCTTCCAGGTTTGCCAGTCGGAGCCGGCTTCCGAAAGGGAATACGCCAGGAAGCGGCCATCGAAGGAGGGGGAAACCCCGGAAAGCGCCACCGTTCCGTCGGCGGAAAGCCTGTTAGGGTCAATGAGAACCCGCCGCTCGCCGCGCAGGTTGGTGGTGACGTAAAGAACGCTTTGCGGCTGCAGCCCGGAGTTGTGGAAAAAGAAGTAGTGGCTGCCGCGGGCAAAGGGAACCGAGTACTTCTCGTAATCCCACAGCTCTTGAAGCCGACGGTAAATCCTCTGCCGTGCGGGGATTTGCTCCAGAAAAGCAAAAGTCACGCGGTTTTGCGCTTCCACCCAGGCTTTGGTCTCGGCCGAGTCCAAATCCTCCAGCCAGCGGTAGGGATCCGCCACCTTGACCCCGTGGTAGTCCTCCACCACCGCCACTTTTTTGGTCTGGGGGTAGGAAAACGCTGCCTTCTTTGGGGCAACCGCCGCGCTGCGGCACGAAAGAGCAACAACCAAAAGCAAAACAAGTCCGAGGCAATCCCGTCGCTTCATGGCTCCCTCCGCGAGTATGCTACGCGCCGGTGGGCTTTTGGGTTTTCGCAAGGCCCCCGGGTGGTCTTTACGCCTTGACAGCGGTGCTTGCGGTTCTTAGTCTCGCGCCGATGGGAGGTTGCTATGGAGGTTACTAAGTTTGGTGTGGTGGGTGCGGGGCAAATGGGGAACGGCATCGCCCATGTGGCGGCATTGGCCGGCCTGGAGGTGGTGCTTTCCGACGTGGCGGAAGGGGTCCTGCAAAAGGCCATGGCCACCATTGCCAAAAACATGGACCGCCAGGTGGCCAAAGGCACCGTTTCGGCGGCCCAAAAGGACGAAGCTCTGGCTCGTATCACCACCACCACGAGCCTGGAGGCTTTTGCCGGCTGTCAACTGGTGGTGGAAGCAGTGGTGGAGGACTTTGCGGTCAAGGCCGAGGTGTTCCGCAAGCTGGATGGCTTGCTTCCGGAATCGGCCATTCTCGCGTCCAATACCTCCTCCATTTCTATAACCAAACTGGCTGGGGTCACGGGCCGACCGGACCGCTTCATTGGCATGCACTTCTTCAACCCGGTACCGGTGATGCAGCTGGTGGAAATCGTGCGGGGGATTGCCACATCGGCGGAGACCTTCCAAACCGTGGAAGCGCTGGCCAAGAGGATGGGAAAGACGCCGGTGGAGGTGAACGATTTCCCGGGCTTTGTTTCCAACCGCGTGCTCATGCCCATGATTAACGAGGCCATTTACGCGGTTTACGAAGGCGTGGCAACCCCGGAAGCGGTGGACGCGGTGATGAAGCTGGGGATGAACCACCCCATGGGCCCGTTGCAGCTTGCCGATTTCATTGGGCTGGATACCTGTCTTGCCATCCTCAAGGTGCTGTACGAGGGGTTTGGCGATCCCAAGTACCGGCCCTGTCCGCTGCTGGTGAAGATGGTGGACGCGGGGTGGTTGGGGCGTAAGAGTGGGCGAGGGTTCTACCAGTACAACCAGTAACAACGGGCCAGGCGCGAAAGTCCTGTGCCAGTGGTGCGGGGCGATCAACCCCGAAGGGAGCGAGGTGTGCGCCCGTTGCGGCTCGCCGCTTCTGGTGGTTTCCGGCCTGGCGGAAGTGGGCGAGGAAATCACCCCGGAAGAGGAGCTGGAAAAGGCGGAGCAGCTTGCCGGTGCGTTTTCTGAGGACGTCCTGGAGCGCCTCACCCTGCAGGAAAAGCAAATTGCCAAGCTGCAAGAAGCGTTGCAGGAGCTGCGGGAGCGGGTTGGGGAGCTGGAAGGCTCGGTGGCCATTGTGGACGCCGGGCTTCGTGCCCTGTCCCAGCTTTTGGACCGGCGCAAGGTGGTGCGAGAGGCCGAGCTTTTTGCCGCCTGGGAGCGGGAGGCGGCGGAAGAGGCGGCCCGTCACGAGGTGGTGGAGGACCTCAACTCCCGGCGGGAGCTGCTTCTGGCCCGGGCGCGCACCCTGGGGAGCCGGGCCGCCCGCGCCTTTGAGCGCGCTCTGGACACCGCCGAGCTGCTTCTGGCCTCGGGCAAGGTGCGACAGGCCATCGGCAAGCTCTTCGCGGTGCTGAAGCGCTACCCCCGGCACCCGGAAATGGCCAAGCTGGTGGGTGAGCTGGCCATGGAGCAAGGGGAGCTGGCCATGGCCCGGGAGGCGTTTCAAATCCTGGTGGCCCTGGACCCCAGCGATGCCGACGGCTTGGTTTCCCTGGCCACGCTTTTGGCCGACGAGGGGCAAATGCGGGAAGCGGAGCGGCTCCTGCGGAAAGCCACCCGGGTGGCCAAGGAAAGCTTCCTCCCCAGCTTTGCCCTGGGGGCCTTGAAGATCGCCCAGGACGACCTTCTGGCGGCCCGCAAGCATTTGCTGCGGGCCGTAAACCGCGAGGAAGCTCCTGTGCCGCTTTTTCTCTTAGGCTTGGTGGAGCTGCGGCTGGGACGGCCAGCAAAGGCCATCAAGCTTTTGGAAAGGGCGGTGGAGCTGGCCCCTGATTTGGAGGAAGCCATTTACACCCTGGGCCTGGCGTACCTGGAGCGGGGTTACACCCGCAAAGCTCTGTCGTGTTTCCGCCAGGTGCTGGAGCTTGACCCCCAGCGGCTGCGGTACCAGGAGGCGGTCCGCCTGCTGGTGGGGGGAAAGCCCCCGCTCAAGCTTCCCCCCGAGGTTTCCCGCGCTTTGGATCAGGCGGCATCGGCGTCCGAGCGGGGGGAGCTCACAGCTGCCTGGGAGGCCCTGTCCCAGGCCTGCTCGGCCCACCCTCACCCCAGCCTGCAGGCGGCTGCGGCACTGGTGGCCTCAGCGCTGGGCAAGGGCCGGGAAGCGGTGCGGTGGGCCCGCCAGGTTTTGAAACAAGACATTGGCGGGCCACCGCGCATTGCCGCCTGGACGGCGCTTTTGGAAACCCTCCGGGGCAAGGGGAGGTATGGGGTTTTGCAAAAGCTGGCGCGCAACCTCCTTTCCGCCGGCGAAAGCAGCTTGGAAAGGGGGCTGGCCGCCTACGAGCTGGCCCTGGCCCTGGTGGAGCAGGGCCGGGACATGCAACAGGCGGAGGAGCTGGCCCACCAGGCTTTGGTCTTGTTCCCTTCGGAGCTGCAACCCTACGCCCAAGCTGCGGTGGGAAGGGTTTACCTGGCCCAGGAGCGCTACCAGGATGCGCTAGACTACCTGCAACCGGCAGCCTCGGCTGCTCCTTCCCCGCAAATCCTCACGCAGTTGGGGTTGGCTTTGCTGGGGGTGGGGGAAAAGCAGCACGCGCGCCAGGTGCTGCAAAGGGCGCGGGTGGAGGGGGGCGCGGATTTGAAGACCGACGTCCTGGACCACCTGGTGCGGGTGGCGTGGCTGTCCACGCGGAGGAGCTAAAGCATGCGTTTTTCTCAAGCGTTCATTTACACACTGCGGGAAAACCCCCAAGACGCCGAAGTCATCTCCCACAAGCTCATGGCCCGGGCGGGGATGATTGACAAGCTGGCGGCGGGCATTTACACGTACCTCCCGTTGGGCTGGCGGAGCATCGAAAAGCTCTGCACCATCGTGCGGGAGGAAATGGCGCGGGCCGGCTCGGTGGAGCTGGCCATGCCGTGCGTACAGCCGGCGGAGCTGTGGCAGGAGTCGGGGCGGTGGTTTGCCTACGGTAAGGAGCTCCTGCGGTTTAAGGACCGGCACGAGCGGGACTTCTGCTTTGGGCCCACCCACGAGGAGGTCATCACCGATGTGGTTCGGCGGCGGGTGAACTCCTACCGTCAGCTGCCGGTGAACCTCTTCCAAATCCAGACCAAGTTCCGGGACGAAATCCGTCCGCGCTTCGGCCTCATGCGGGGCCGCGAGTTTCTCATGAAGGACGCCTACTCCTTCCACTCGTCTTACGAGAGCTTGGACGAAGCGTACCGCGCCATGGAGCAAGCCTACCGCCGCATCTTTGAACGCTGCGGGCTTTCCTTCACCGCCGTGGAAGCGGATACCGGAAACATCGGCGGCAGCGAATCCCACGAGTTCATGGTGTTGGCCGAAACCGGCGAGGATGCGGTGGTGGCCTGCGCCTGCGGGTACGGGGCCAACGTGGAAAAGGCCGAAGCGGGGCGCCTCCCGGAGGCTCCCCCCTGGCCGGGGCAGGTGCCGGAAAAACCGCAAGCGGTGCATACCCCGGGGCTCACCTCTGTGCCGGAAGTGGCGGCTTTTCTCGGCCTTCTGCCTGCGCACTTCGTCAAGACCATGGTGGTGGAAACCGATCGGGAGTTTGCCGTGGCCTTGGTGCGCGGGGATGATGAGCTCAACGAGGTGAAGCTCAAGAACGCTTTAGGTGCCACCCATTTGCAGCTGGCCTCCGCAGAAAAGGTGCAGCGGGTGACCCACGCCACCGTGGGCTTTGCCGGTCCGGTGGGCCTTTCCGGTGTGCGGGTGGTGGCCGATCCCGAGGTCATGAGGCTTACCGTGGCCGCCACCGGCGCCAACCGGGACGATTTCCACCTGGTGGGTGTGGTACCGGGGCGGGACTTCAACCCCGATTTGGTGGCTGACATTCGCCTGGTGCGGGCGCAAGACCCCTGTCCGCGCTGCCACAAGCCCCTGGAGGTCAAGCGGGGCATCGAGGTGGGGCACATCTTCAAGCTGGGCACCAAGTACTCCAAACCCATGGGGTGCACCTACCTGGACGAAAAGGGTGAGGAGCAACCCATGATCATGGGGTGTTACGGTCTGGGGATTGGCCGCACGGTGGCCGCAGCGGTGGAGCAAAACCACGACGAGGACGGCATCATTTGGCCGCTGCCGCTAGCCCCTTACGCCGTGGAGGTGCTCAACGTGAACCCCGACCTGCCGCAGGTGGGCGAGGTGGCGGAAAGGCTATACGGTGAGCTTTTGGCCGCAGGGGTGGAGGTGCTTTACGACGACCGCGACGAGCGCGGCGGTGTGAAGTTCAAGGACGCGGACCTCATTGGCTTTCCGGTGCGGGTTGTGGTGGGCAAAAAGGGCGTTGAGCAAGGGCGGGTGGAGATCTCTCTGCGGCGGGACAAAAGCCGCCGGGCCGTGGGCATTGCCGAGGCCTGTGGCACAGTGCGGGAGATCTTGGCCCGCGGCGAGGTGCGGTAGTGGTTCTGGCGCTGGTGCTGCTGCAAACCGCCGTGGCCACCGCAACCCCGCAGGTGGGGGTGATCTTGGCGGTGGACGACCCGGGAGCCCGATTGGTCCTGCGCGAGAGCCTGGAAAGGCAGCTGGGTCCCGAAACCCGCTGGAGCTGCCGGGAAACGCCGGTTTGTCTGGAGGTGGTGGCGGTGCCCATCGCCACCGGGAAAACCACCACCGGATGGGCGGTGGCAGCTCGCTTTTCCCGCAGGCTCAAGCTTTCCCCCCAGTGGCCGGGAGGGGCAGAAAAAGAAGAAGCCAAACCCCAGGCTCCTGCTGTGGACATCATCGAAGACACCACCGCCTCCGGGGAGCTGGCCTGTGCCCCCTGCGAGGAGGCCAAAGCCGAGTGCCAACGGCAGCTGGGGGAGCTGAAGGCCTTTGGCCGGGAGCGCTTCGAGGACCTGGGGGGGCTTTTTTTGCGGGTAGGGCCAGCGCAGGATCAGTTCCTGCGGCAAACCGCTCTTGACCTGGCGGGCCAGCTGGCCAAGGAGCTGGCGGAGGGAGGTACCCCATGAGCCGAAAGGGAACGCTGGCGTGTGCTTTTATTGCTTTGCTGGTTCTCGGGGGCTGTGGCGGAAAGAAGGAGAAGAGCGGCAAGACGGTCAAGCTGCCGTGCTCGGTAACGTGGACTAAAACAGACATCGTCGTCAAACCCGGGCAAAAGTTGAGTCTTACGGTGCGGGGTGAGCTGCGCGGGGGACAGTGGCTCTTTGGTCCCGAGGGAACCGCCGAGCACCCCGAGTGGGCCCGCTACAGCCTGGTGCCGGAGTGGCCGCACCTGGCGGTCATCGGCAAGGTGGGTGAGGACGGCGATCCGTTCCTGGTGGGGAAGGAGTTTTCCGGCACCACCGTGCGCGGGGGCGAGCTTTACCTGGGGATCAACGACCTGGACGCCGAAAACAACGACGGGAGCTTCGAAGTTACGGTCGTTCTGCAGTAGAGGCCGTTTCACCAAACAGCCAAGCGTAAGCGCACCCCAGCAGGGGTGCCAGGGGATCTTCCAGCAAATACACGGGAACCCGGGCGAGAAGCTCCTGATGGGCGCCTTTTTCCTGGAAAGCCTGGGAAAACTGCGGCGACCCAAGCCATGGAGCCAGGCCGGAAGCCACCGACCCGGCCAGGAAAACCCCGGAAAGCGGCAGGCTTACCAGCGCCAGGTCGCCCAGAGCGGAGCCCAAGTACCGCACGCCCAAGCGCACCGCTCGGTCACAAGTGGGATCGCGGTCGGCGCGGTGGACCACCCAGGCGGCCGGGTCCGGCGCTTGAACAAAGCCAGGGTCCGGGCTTTCCCCGGCGAGGTAGCGGTAAAGCCGGCTCAACCCCGGCCCGGAAACCAGGTGCTCGTAGCTGACGTTGCCCACCTGGGCGCGAAGCCAGACGGCAAGTTCCCAGTCCTCGGGGGTCTTAGGGGAAAAATCGCAGTGACCCGCCTCGGTGGGAAGGACAACCGGGCCCTCTGGCCCTTCCGCCACCACGGCAGCGCCGAGCCCGGTGCCCACCGCCGCCACCAGCTTGGGAGTGCCGGCCATGGGGCTTCCCGGCCGCAGCACGCGGTGGGAGGGCAGGGGTGGCCGCGCCAGGGCCCAGGCCAGGGCGGCCACGTCGTTGATGAGGAGCACCTTCTCCAGGCCCAAGGAGGCCGCAAGCTCACCGGGTTCGAGCTCCCAGGGGAGGTTGGTGGTTCGGCAGGACCCTCCCAGCACCGGTCCGGGAACCCCAAAGCAAGCCCCCTGGGGTCGAGGACCAGATTGGGTAGCCAGGTAGTGGGCCACCAACTCGCGAAGGTGGGGGAACGCGGGGCTTTCCAGGCGGGCAACGCTTTCCCGGTGGAGCTCAACGCCCTGGGGACCCACGGAAGCCAGGGCCAGCACGGTTTTGGTGCCGCCCACGTCGCCAACCAGCAGGGTGGAGGGGGGCGAAGGCATGGGGTGACCTCGGGTTTTGGTGGCTTTCCCGGGAAGCTACCAGTCCACTTCCACCTTGATGGGAGAGCCGGAATAGCGCGCCACCAACACGTGGCGGTTGCGCTTGCCGTAAAGGTAAAGGTCGCGCGTAAGCCGCACGTCCTCCTGGCAGTACTTGGCAATCTCGTCCAGCCGTCCCTCCCGGTACCAGCGGAGCGCCTGCAACCCGTCTCCGATCTTGCCCTCACCTAAGGTCGCCTGCACCACCGATTCCAGCTTGGGGCGGAAGGAAAGCTTCTGCTGCAGCTCCACCATGATGTCCAGGGTGTGCGGCGTTCCCTTGGGGAACTCCCCGTACCCCCGGAGCACCTCATAGTCGAAACTTAAGAGGTTGTAGCCAACCACCAGCTCGGCGTTGGCCAGGGTGTCAATGAGGCGGTGCACCTCGTTTTCGTAAAAAACGTGAAAACGGTCGTCGGCAAAGGAGTACACCACACCCACCGACATCCCCAGCTGCCGGGTATTTCTCCCGGCCACTTCTTCGAAGCTCTTCTGGGTTTCCAAATCGAAAACCAAAACCGGTCGGCCCACCGGCGCTTCCCGGAGGGAGGGGTCTTCAAAAAGCCCCAGCTGTCCATCCCAGGTTTCCTGATTGCCCGACAAGTGTGCCTCCACTGGTGAGCTAGTGTACCATCGGCAAGCGTGAAGGTCGTGTTGTTGCCCCCGCGAACCGTTGCCCCCAGTGGCGAGGGAGCGCGGCAAAACCTGTCCTGTTGGCTGGAGGTGACGCTTGTGCTTCGGCTCTCCCTGCCGGAGTGGGGCATGGAGGAGCTGGCCTTTGCCCACTGGGCGGCGCCCTGGGAGGGGAAAACCGCAGGGCTCGCCTGGCGACGCTTTGAGCCCGGGCGGTGGGCGGCCCTTTCGGGAATGCCCGAGGGCGTGGATGAGGTCTCTCTGAGTGTTGCTGAGGCCGAGAGCGTGGTGCGGGAAGTCATGGAGCTTTTGCCCGGGGAGATGTACCACCAGCCGGCTTTGGGTTTGGTTTCGGCTTTTGACGAGAGCTTTTCGGCTTTCCGTCACCGCTGCCTGAAAGCTGTAGCCCGCACCGTGCAGGAGGGCCTCCTGCGTCGGGATCCGGCGGCGGCGCAAGTGGTGGCGCAGGTGATAGACGGCATCGAGCGCAAAACCCTGGCCCCCGAAGAGCGCCAGCTGCTGGAAGCCCGGGTCGGCTTTGCCTTTTACCCGGAGGGCAGGGAACCTTCGCTGCCCTCGGAAAACCTCATGATTGAAGGAGGGAAGGGTTGGCGAGGGTAGGGGAGGATCGGCGCAAGGTTCGGGCGGCCCGCCTGGCTGCCGGAGCCGCTGGCCTCCTGGCGGTGGCCAAGGCGGTTGTGGGCTGGCAAACCCATTCGCTGGCGGTGCTGGCCGCCGCTGTGGACTCGCTCATGGACCTCTTTTGCTCGGGGCTCAACGCCGTGTACCTGCGGATGGCCTCGGAACCACCGGACGAAAAACACGCCTTTGGTCATGGCAAAGCGGAAGCGCTTTCCGCGGTCATTCAAGCCACGGTGGTGGCCATGGGTGGGCTTTGGCTCATAGGTAAGTCGGTGGAGCGCCTTTTGTTCCCCAAGCCCCTGGAGAAAACCGCAGTGGCGCTGGCCATGATGGCGGTATCGCTGGTGGTTTCCCTGGCCCTCACGGCCTTTCTGCGGCGGGAGGCGGAAGCCACCCACTCTGTGGCGCTCCGCGCCGATGCTTTCCACTACGCCACCGACCTGGCCTCCAACGGTGTGGCCGCACTGGGGATCCTGGCCTTTGAGGTCTTTGATTGGCATGCCGCCGACCCTCTGGCTACCGTGGTGATTGCCCTGCTCATCCTCCGCGGTGTTTGGGGCATTTACCGCGATGCCGCTGACGAGCTTTTGGATCGAGGGCTTCCCCGCCAGGTGGAGGAGGAAGTCAAAGCCATGATCAGCAACCTGGCGCCGGAGGTCCGCGGGTACCGGGCCTTCCGCTCCCGCCGGGCCGGGCGGGTGCCGTTTTTTGAGTTTCGCCTTTTGGTGGACCGCAGTACGTCCTTCGAGCGCTCCCACGAAATTGCCGAAGAGGCCATCAAGCGCATCCGCGACAAACACGGCCCCGACACCCAGGTCATGGTGGACACCGACCCGGTTTAGCCAAGCTTGCCTGCCGGGCTCGGGAAATGGTCTTGGCTGCGCCTCCGCAGGGCGCGTAACAAAGCGGTCCTGCGATCCCGCTTAAAAGCTGTAAAGGCCGGGGTCTCTCTCGGGCGTTGGGGATTCTCCGCCCTCTTCCTCCGCCCCCAGCTCTTCTTCCAGCTGGTCACCGAGCTCCTCTTCCAGCTTTTCCGGGTCCTCTCCCGCTTCCATCCGGCGGATCATTTCCTCCAGGGTGGGGGGCATGGGCTCTCCCGAGGCCTCCGCCAGCCGGCGCATGAGACGGCCCATGGTCCTGGGGTCCTCCATGTCCTTTTCGTCCAGGTTTTCCGCCAGGCTCTCCAGTTCCCGCTCCAAACCCGGGGGAATATCGGGCGTGGGCTCAGACGCTTTTTCTTCGCTCTCCTGGCTCTTCCGGGCTGTTCCCGCCACGGCAAAAGACGAAGGCACGCGGGTCAATTCCTGGCTTCCGCATTTGGGGCAGGTGGGCTGGCGCTTGGGGGTGAGCGAAAAAGAGAGAAAGCTGTAAATGCGATTGCAATGGGCGCAAAGGTACTCGAAGATCGGCACGGGGCACCTCCTCGGCTTTCGCCTTTCGCCGTAATTCTAGCTGCGTCAGCTGACACGGGAGGTGTGAGCGCACCTGAGGGTTTTTAGCCAAAATCACGTGAAATGCTTCACATAGCAAAAAACTGAAGGCACTAACAAGCGTTTTCCGAAAAAGATTTTGAGTTGGTGCCACCGCTGCCCTTCTTCTGGTAGTATTTCCGTGGCCGGGTAAAAGAGTTGTCAGGGAGGGCAAAACCATGCGTGACGGTGTGGCACGGTACGTGGCAATGGCCCACGAGGAGCAAGCAGCGCGGCGGCGGGCCTGGCAGGAAGCCAAGAAATGGCGTTTCGACACCGTGGCGGTGCACGGGCTTTACACGGTGGAAGAGGCCATCCAGCGCAACCAGGGGGCAATTATCGAGCCCATTTACCTCGCCACTTCCCAGGCCTACCGCGACAGCGACGAGCTGGAAGCGGCCCTGGCGTACCTGATCCCCACCTGGTGCTACGCGCGCATTGCCAACCCTTCGGTTTACTACCTGGAATGGACGCTGGCGCTTCTGGAAGGGTACGGCTGCGATTTTGAAACGGCCTGCTGTGCCACCTCTTCCGGCATGTCGGCGATCATGTCCGCCATTGAACCGTTTTTGGTGCGTTTGCCGGGAAAGGAAAGTGAGCCCATCAACTTCGTGGCCTCCGCTCACGTGTACGGGGGCACGTTCCAGCAGTTTTCGGTGCGCCAAAGGGAAAAGGGCATCGAGGTGCGGTGGGTGCAGCACCCGGAGCGGGTGGAGGAATGGGCCGAGCTCATTGATGAGCACACGCGCTTCTTGTACGGGGAGCTCCCCTCAAACCCCACCCTGGCGTTTTTCGACATTGCTGCGGTGGCTGAGCTGGCGCACAAACATCAAATCCCTCTCATCGTGGACTCCACAGTGGCCACGCCAGCGTTGCTGCGCCCTCTGCAACACGGGGCCGATATCGTGGTGCACTCGGTGACCAAGAGCATGACCGCCTCGGGGTTCGGCATTGCCGGCGCGGTCATTGCCCGAAAGCCCATCGTCACCAACATCCCCAACGAGCAGTTGCGCGAGGACTTCGCCAGCTACATCAAGTTTTTGCCCAACCGCGACAACGGCCCCAACCTTTCGCCCATGCAGGCGGCACTCACCCTGAACGACCTCCGCACGCTGCGCAGCCGCATGGATATGCTGTCCGAAAACGCGCTTTTGGTGGCGGAGTTCCTGGAGAGCCATCCGAAAGTGGAAAAGGTCAGCTACCCCGGGCTTAAGTCCTACCCGCTGCACCACCTGGCCCGGCGCTACATGTGGCTGGTGGACAGCGAGCACGATCAGCGCTACCGGGAAAAGGTCAACCGCTACGGTCACCTGCTTTCCTTCTGCGTGAAAGGGGGCCATGAGGCGGCACGGCGGGTTCTGGACGGTTTGCAGCGCATCTTCCGGGCCACGGACCTGGGGCGAATTAAGTCGGTGGCCACCATCCCTGCCATCTCCACCCACCAGCAGCAGGGGGAGGAAGGCCGCAAGCTGGCCTCCATCCCCGACAACCTCATCCGCCTTTCGGTGGGGGCCGAGCACCCGGACGACATCATTGCCGATTTGGACCAGGCGTTAGCGCGGGTTTAAGCAAGCAACGCCTTGACCGCAAGCAAAAGGCCCGCGCTGCCCGCGGGCCTTTGGTCTTTTGGCAGAAAAAACGAAAACTATCCCGCTTCCAGATCGAACTCCATAAAGTCGAACCAGTGGCCGTGACCGGCAATGGCGTCAATTTCCGCCTGCACGATGGCCAGATGCCCGCGCTCGATATCCAGAAACCGCGAAAACAGCGGCTGGTACTGCGGTGGAAGCTTGGCGACCAGGTCCTGGTAAAAACCGGAGGTGGTTCTTTCCAGCTCCAGAGCCGTTTTCAATAGCTCAAGCTCGCCCTGGGTGGCCACGTGCCCTTTTTGCGCGCTGGCAAGCTTCATCTTCGCCTGTTCGAGGATGTCCAGCGAGGGGATATCGGTGGAAAGCTCGGGGCTGGCAATGTGGCCGGTTTTCTTCCATTCCTCCAGGCGGGAAAGCAAATACTCCAGGTGCCGCTGCTCCTCCGCCGCCATCACCCGGAAGATCTTCTTGCCTTCGGGGCTCATAATTTCCTTTTCCCCATTGGCGTAGTGGTCTCGCACCCTGGTTTCGTAGTCAATCGCGACGGCCAAAGCCTGTTCCAGCTCCATGAAACGACCCCTCCCGATTGGAGTTTACGAAGCTAGCCAAGTGGTGTCAAACACAGGTATTGTTTCCGAACTATTTGTGAAGATTGCCGAACAAGCACGGCTTTTCCCTGGAAACGAAAGTTTGAGCGGGTACCTCGGGGAGCGTTGTACAATCCGCCGGTGCCGATACCCGCGCAAGTGAGGTTGGTGGCCGCGTTCCCCCGTCCTGTGGATGTGGCGGTGGCGGCGGCTCGCAGTTGCTACTCGCCGCAGCTGGTGCCGCCGGCAAAAGTGCCCGGGGAGCACCTGGCCGAGGAAGAGGCCCGGCAGGCGGCGTTAGCCCGGCGGGACAAGCTGGCCCAATCCCTTTACCTGGCCGGCCACCACACCACCTTTCAGCACGCGCACTTCTTGTTTGCCATTGAAGGGGTTTCCCGGCAGTTCGTGTGGTCCTTCCTGCACGCCCATCCCTTTGCCAACTCCGAGCAGGTGTCCCAGAGGTACGTGCCGGTGGCGGAGGACGCAGTTTACGAGCCGCCCACGCTGCCGGAAAATGCCAAAGCCGAATACCAGAGCACCGTGGCCCACCTGCATGCGGCTTACCGGCAGCTGGTGGAAGCGCTTTCGCCCATTGCCGAAGCAGAGCTTCTCGCCCGCTTTCCCACTTGGAAGCGACACCCGGAGAGGCTAGCCCGGCAAACCCAGCGGAAAGCCCAGGAGGTGGCGCGGGCGGTTTTGCCCCTGGCCACCCTCACCTCGCTTTACCACACCATTTCCTGCCTTACGTTGTTCCGCTACCGCCGCCTGTGCGCCCAGGCCGATGTCCCGGAGGAAACCCGCGCGGTGGTTGAAGCCATGGTGGCGGAAGCCCTCCGGTGGGATCCCACACTGGAGAAGCTTTTCCAGGAGCCCATTGCCCTGGAAGAAACCCCGGAGTACCGCTGCTTTTTGGAGTTTCACAGCGCAAGCCCGCAACCGGCGGCGTTTCGGGAGGAGTTTGACCGCCAGCTGGGCGGGCTTTCCTCCCGCCTGATGAGCTGGGGACAGCGAAACCAGGAAGCCGTAGCGGCTGCGGTGCGGGCGGTGCTGGGGGTTACGGAAGCGCAGCTTCCCACCACGGAGGCCATCCGCCTGGTGCTGGACCCCAGCCGCAACACCTTGCTGGGCGAGGAGCTGAACCTCACCACGCTTTCCAAGCTCTCCCGGGCCCTGCACCACGCCCATTACACCTTTGCCAAGAAGCTCTCCCACGCCGCCGACTCCCAGGACCAGCGCCATCGCATGACGCCCGCCGCCCGCCCGCTGCTCTGGGCTGTGGTGGATGAAGAACCGGATGTGGTGGTGCCCAAGCTCGTGCAGCACGCTGGGGGGAAGGCTCTTTCCCTCTTTGAGGATGCCGTCAGCCGCGCCTGGGAAGGTGCGCAAAAGCTCTTGCGGGCGGGGGCAAGCCGTGAGCACGCGCTTTACCTTTTGCCCAACGCCCTGGCCATCCGCTTTGTGGAGTCTGCCGATCTCTTAAACCTCCACCACAAGCACCGCATGCGCCTCTGCTACAACGCCCAGGAGGAAATCTGGCAAGCTTCGTGGGAGGAAGCGGAGCAAATTGCCGCGGTGGACCCGGAAATTGGCCGCTTCCTTTTGCCACCCTGTGCGGTTCGCAAAGCCGCCGGCAAAACCCCCATTTGCCCGGAGGGGGATCGTTTCTGCGGGATTCCCGTATGGCGGCTGCAGCGGAAGGACTACCGCCGGCTCATTTAGCTGCCCTCCACGGTGGGCTTTTCGAGCTTTGAAATTTCCGTTCCGGCCTTTTTAGCCGGCCAATTGGCCTTCGGCCGTTGCCGGTGATTCGCTGGCTTTTGGCTCGAAAAAGAGCAAAACCCCAGCGGCAAGCCACATGGGGAGGTCGCGCAGCACCAGAAACCAGGCGTTGTGCACGTCCTCGGCCGATTGGGAAAAGCAGCCGCAGGCCACGTTCACGCCGCGAAAGGCGTTCACCAAAAGCGCCACTTCAAAAAGCGAAAGCAGGAAAAACGCCCAGAACGCCGCCCCTCGCCGCAAAAAGCCCGTCAAAAGCCCCAGCCCCACAAAAAGCTCCAGCCACGGCATGTAAATGGCCACGAGGTTAATGGGCCCGGCCGGGAGAATGCGGTAACCCCAAATGATCGTGAGCAACGGGCGGGGGTCCAGCACCTTGGGCACCGCCGCGTAAAGAAAAATCCCCCCCAAAACCCAAGCGAGAACACGGTGAACCCAGGGGTTTCGGAAAAACCTCATGACCCTTCCTCCACTGGGAAACCGGCCGCCTGCCAAAGCGGAAAGCCGCCAGTAAGCACGTAAGGAACCGGCAGGGAAGGCAGCTCCCGGCGCAACGCCTGGGCCAAAAGCTGCTCGATGTCGGCTTCCGCCGAGCTTCCGTAGAGGATTACCGCTTGCGCTTGCGAAAGCTTCTCCCGGAGCTCGGGGGTCAACATCTCCTTAAGCGACGTGAGCTCCAGCCGAACGGCCCCAGGGAGATGCCCGGCCTGGAACTCCGCTGGCGTGCGGGTATCCACGAAAAGCACTCCGGGTAAGCTTTCCCACATGACGTGGGCGCTGTCCACATCGAGCAGCTGGAAATCTTGGCCGGCGCGGGGTGGTTCTTGCCCTTGGCCCCACCAGGCGATACGCCGGGCGGGGAGGAGGTTTGCCACGGTGCCCACCACCGCCACCGCCGCCAGAATCAAGGCTGCTTCCCGCAACACCCGTCGCATGGGGGAGAGGTTAGCACATGCCTGAGCGCGGACGCTGGGGTCTGGCGTTGTTTTTAGGGCTTTTGGGAGTCTTTGCGGTGTTGCTGCTGGCTTCCGACCGCGCGCCCAAAATGCCCAGCGACCCCGATCACGGGATAGACCTGCCCGAGATCCGCTGTCTTTCCTGCCACGGCTACGGACAAAAACACCCCCGTCCCGAGGACCACCCGTTGCGCGACGACTGCTTTTCCTGCCACCGCGACGCCCAGGGCAAGCTGCACCCCCGCTGGGACGCCCCCACCAGCCTGCCCGGGGGGTGGCGGGACGACCCCCGCCTCCTCGCCAAGGGCGCTCGCTAGGGGTTTTCGCCACTCCTTTCTCCGCGGGTTCCTGACGTCCAGAAGCAACCGGACGGTTTTTTACGGCGGGCCAGGCCAAACGCAACTGCCCGTCCGGGTCAAGCGGGTGGTCCTTTTTTGATGAAGCCCGTCTCCCTGCAGCCCCCGACCCGTAGGCCCTCAAAGTCCCGCTGACCAACGGATTGACGCTGGCACCAGTAAAATCTTTGGCAAGAGCAGCTGCTCGTGAAGGAAAGGCGAAAAACGGGAAAGGAGAAGAGGATGACACGGAGCTTGCGGTGGATTGCAACGGTTTTGTTGGTTTTGCTGGTGGGAGCCGTGGTTTGCTGGTGGATTTGGAGCTCCTGGCAGCTTTCCAAAGCCCGGCGTGCCTGGCTCGAAGCCTACCCACAGTTGGCGGGCGAAATGTCCAGGCGATTGGCCTCGCCGGCCAACGAAACCGCTTTAAAGCTTGAAAGGGAAGCGGCGCTTTTGGGGCTCAACTGGGCTCCCAAGAGCTCTCCACGCTTTTCGGAGCTTGCGAAGAGCATTCCTGAAGAAGCAGAAAAGCAGTTTTCGGCGGTACGGCCCGCGCTTTCAAAATGGGTGGAAAAGCAGCTGGGGGCTTCTCGGGGTGATGAGGGGGTTGCGCCCCAAGAGGTGGCGGCTTTTCTGCAAAGCCATCAAGACCACATCGCCACGCTTCGCCATCTGCTGTTGAACGACCCCGCTCCCCATTGGGAAGAGGACCTATCCGCCGGCTGGGCGGCACCGGTGCCCAACCTGCTCACCTCGCTGGCGGTGGTCCGCATTCTGGCTGCCGATGTGTTGTGGAACATCCAGCAAAACAACCAAACCGTGGCGCAACAGGATCTTCTGGCCGTGCGGCGGCTGGCGCAAACGCTCATTGACCGTTCGGAGCTCATTTCGGTGCTCGTGGGCATGCACATGACCCGCCTGGTGGTCACCGGCATTCGCCAGCTAGCCAACCCCGATACTTCCTGGTTGGACTGGCTTGAAGGGCTCGACGTCGCGCCCAAGCTGGAGCGATCCTTCGTCTCCGAGGCGTACCTTTTTGCCTTCAGGTGCCCGCCGTTCCCGGAAGAGGAACGGAAAAGCTTCTTTGACCCCTGGCAAAAATCCCGTTGCGCCCAGGGCAGCCAGCTTTTTCTGGCCTTTGCCAGGATCGCTCGTGAAAAGCCCTGCTTAGGCGGGTCTCAGGCGGAAGAGCCTTTGCGTGCACCCGGCTGGATGGAAAATCCCGAATCCACCTGGTTTGTCCCCAACCTCCGGAGCGCCCTGACCCGTCTGCAAGCCCTCCACGTCCACGCCAGCCTCACCCGGGAGGTGCTCCTGGCGCGCCTGGGGCGAAAAAGGCCAGCGGCGGGCACGATAACGTTTGACCGCGGGCCCTGCCGTGGCCTGCCCCTGGAGGTCACGCAGGCGGGGAGCTCCTGGAGCTGGAGGTGGACGGGGAAGGAGCCGGAGCTTCCCGAGGCGTGGCTACCCTTGGCTGCAACTTTACGCTGAAACCGCTTTTTTCTGCGATGAAAAAAACCGGGGAGGTGTTGTGCCTCCACCTCCCCGCGGGTTGCCCTGACGTGTTAGCGCCTTACGGATTTCCGAAGAAGAACACGGCTTCCAAACGCCGGTCGGCTTCCGCTGGAGTTGTGGGGCGTTCGGGACCTGTTGCCAGCGACTGCAGTCGTACGCCCCCACACTTAGCTATGTCATCGGGGCTTTGGGTCTGAGGGGTGCGGACCAGGCCGTCGGAGGTCTTGTTGTCCACCACCGAAACGTACACCACCGCGTCCACAAACTGCCCCATGGGATCTACCACCAGGGTCCCGGAATCCAGGCTGATGCCGTCGGGCAGGGGAATGAGCAACGACTTATGGCGTTCGGCGGTGATGTACTGCTGCCACCGCATGTTGCCTTCGTTGTCGTAAAGGGTGGCCCTGAGGGTTGCAGTGGAACCGATGTTCCAGATGCCCACGTTGGTTCGGTACCCGCTTACTCCGGCTTGTCCGAAGTGGCGGATGCCGGAAAAATACGCCACCCACCTGCCCAGGAAATCCGCCAGCACGTCCACCGAAGGAACGTCCATGTTGAACGAGCCGCTGGGGCTGCCAACGTTGGAGATCTTCACCGAAGCGGCAAAGGCCAAGCAGTCGGAATCTAGGTTGCCGTTGAAGCTAGGGTCGGCCTTGAGGTACAAGCCGGCGTTCCCGGTAAGGCCCCAGAACTGCTGGAGGTAGTTATCCCATCGGACGGTTTTGCCCGCCGGCACGGTATCAAACCGCTCGTAGTAGTAACCGTTGTAGGACAGGCGATGAGCCACGGTGATGGGCACCCTTTGCGGGTTGGTGATGCTCACCTCCGTGACCCACTGACTGCCGCCTTTCCCCGCCCCGAAGGCGACAATGGGGAAATAGTGGAAATTGAAAAGGTAGGTGCTCGCCAGGCTGGTGCTGGCGAGAAGGCCCGGGGAAAGGGAAAAAAGCAAGCAAAGGAAACGGCCGTAAGCTCTCATGCTGCCCTCCTTTCGGGTGTTAATGTGAGCGCAGGCGGGGCATAATACGTGCCCGGTTTCTTCGGTGTTGGCGTTCAGCTTGAAGACAGATTGGGGAGGGCAGGGGAATGCCCTGTTACGGGGCTTCGTAGAGCTTGGCGGCCTGGCGGAGGGTGCTGGCGAGTTCCTCTCGCAGGCTTGGAGGCTCCAGGACCTGGCAGTGGGCACCCCAGGAGAGGATCCAGTTCACAAACGGCACCGAAGGCGTGAGGAAGAAGCTCACCTCCACCGAGCCGTCGGGGAGCAGGCGGTTTTCCTGGCTGGGATGCCAGCGGGTTTCCTCGACGATCCGGGAAACCTCGGGATCGAAGCGGAGCCTCACCACCACGTCGCTTTCATCGGCAAGCCAGACGTCCCAGGATTGCTCCAGCTTGTCCAAAAGCGCCTTCATTTCCACGGTGGGGAAGTTCTCCTCCGTAACGGTGGCAGCCTGAACTCTTTCCAGCTTGAAGATGCGGATGGCCCCGTGCAGCTCGGAAAAGCCCACAGCGTAAAGGGAAAGGCCCCAAAGGGCCGGTTCCAGAAGGTAGGGGTGAAAACGGCAGCGGAAGGGCTCTGGACGACCCAGCGGGTGGTACACGCAGTCCACCACCCGTCGCAGCGCCCAACCGTACGCGAAAGCCCGGAAAGCCGCGGCAAAGGGGTGCTGGGGGTCGGCGGAGGTCCGTTCCGCCAGGTGTTCCATGAAGCGGCCGAGATCTTCGGGAACCACCACCGAAAGCCTTCGCACCGCTTCCCGCACCGCCGGGTTGGGCTCATCGCTGTGCCGGAGGAGCAAGCGCGCCGCCAGGTACACGGCGGTGGCCTCGGAAAGCTCAAACTTCAGCGGCCCCACCTCCAGGCGGGCGTGGGGTACCAGGCGCCAGCCACGGCCGTCGTGGAAGATGGGTAGCTTACCGGTGGTGGAAAGCTCGGTGAGGTACTGGCGCACGGTGCGGGGGGCCACCCCTAACCGGCCCGCGAGCTCTTTGGTACGGAAGGTCTTTTGCGGGGAGCGGGCAAAGAGGATTTGCAGCTCCACCAGGCGGGAGGCTTTGCTCAGCGCATCGGCAAACACCACGGCGCTATTATGCGCTGAAATGGCGTTGAAGTTTACCGCGAGCTTTTCACGCGGGCTTGCGGGGATGCGGTTTTCGCAGGGCAGCGAAACCCCCGCTCCTGTGGTAACGTACCCGTATGGCCACTGATCCGACGGGGAAAGCTTCTCTTCGAGCTGGTCAGCGGCGTTTTGCGCTGGAGACCAGCGAGGAGGAAATCATCAACCGGGAGGTTGAAGATGCCCTCAATGCCGGGCCTGAGGAACGGATGGCAGCGGCTTTAGCCCTCTGCCAGGCGGTGTGGCAACTCTGGGTGGAAAGAGGATTCGCCGATGGTGCAAGACTTTGCCGATTTCCTGGCTGCGCTCAACAGCGAAGGCGCGGCTTACGTGGTCATCGGCGGCATGGCCGTGGTTTTTCACGTGCCGTACCGGACCACCCGTGACATTGACGTGCTTATCGAGCCTACGCTGGAAAACGCGCAAAAGGTTCACAGGGCCCTGGAAAAATGGGGCGGGTTTCGCTGCGAGTTTTCCCCCGAAGAGCTTATAAGCGGCGATATCTTTTCCTTTGGTGGCCTTTTGCGAGTGGAAGTCCATTCCAGGGTGCCTGGAGTAAGCTGGGAGGAGGTCTTCGCGCGCAAAGTACCCGGCACTTTTGCAGGTGTGCCCACGTTCTTTGCTAGCGTGGAGGACCTTGTTGCCATGAAAAGAGCCACGGGGCGCGCGGACAAAGACCTGCCGGACCTTAAGCGGTTAGAGCGCTTGCTGCAAAGACAGGGCCCCAAAAAGCCGTCACGCTAAGCCAAGGCCAACGCTTTTTTTACTTGCTCGGGCGCCTTTCAGAGGTTACTCGGCTCCAGGTGGGCGTAACCGCTGCCCTTCCGGCGCCCACCCGGTGCCTCTGGCCAGGGCTGAGGGCAAGCCCTTCCTGGCGTTCCGGCAGAGTCCTGACCCCCTTTACGCCAGCGAGAACCTGCCCTCCTGGATGAAGGCCTTGATGTGTGCCATGAACTGGTCCGCCACGGCCCCGTCAATGAGCCGATGGTCGAAGGACAGGGCGAGGTAAACCACATCGGAAATACCGATACCCTCACGCCCCATGGCATCGCGAATTACCACCGGTCGGCGCTGGATGTTGCCGATGGAGAGAATGGCCACGTTGGGCTGGTTGATGATGGGCAAGCCGAAGAGGTTGCCGTAAGGACCGGGGTTGGTGACGGAAAAGGTGGAGCCCTGCACCTCTTCGGGCTTGAGCTGCTTGTTGCGAGCGCGGGTGGCAAGATCGGTCAGGGCCCGCTGCAAACCCAACAGCGAGAGCTCCTCGGCGTGCTTAATCACCGGAACGATCAGCCCGTGGGGCAGAGCCACGGCCACGCCCAGGTTGATGTGCCGGTGGTAAACGATGTCGTTGCCGTCAATGGAGGCGTTCAAAACGGGGAAGGCTTTGAGGGCATCAATGGCCGCTTCCAGGAAGAACGGCGTGTAGGTAAGCTTGACCCCGTACTGCCGTTCCCACTCGTCCTTGTACTTTTCCCGCAGCCGCACGATGTGGCTCACGTCCACCTCAAACACCGTTTGCACGTGGGCCGAAGTGCGGCGGGAGGCCACCATGTGCTCGGCAATGCGCTGGCGCATGATGCTCATGGGCTCGCGGTACTCCTCGCCGGCAAAGGTGGGTGCGGCGGGTACGGTGGGAGCCGGACGGGGAGCGGCCGGGGCGGGCGCCGGTGTGGGTGCTGCCGCCGGTGGAGCCGGAGGCGCGGCTGGCTTTGCCTTTTGCTTTTCGATGTAGCTGAGGATGTCCTCCTTGGTGACCCGACCGTGTAGGCCCGTTCCTGGGACCTGGGCCAGATCAATGCCGTGCTCCGCGGCAATGCGCCGAACCAGCGGCGAGGAGCGACGGCGCAAAAGCGCGGCCTCGCTGGCTTCCGGCTCAGCCGGAACCGGCGCTGCTGCCGGGAAAACCTCCCCTTCTGGGGCCGCAGGGGCCGGTGTTAGCTCGCGGGCAAAGGGCTCTTCAGCCGGTGGCGCAGGGGCGGGAGCTTCAGCTTGGGCTTTCGGCACTGCCGCTGGCGTTGCCTCAGGGGCAGCCGCAGGCTGCGGGGTAGCAGCCACCGCCTCACCTTCCGCGGCAATTTCGGCAATCACCGTTTCCACCGGGACGGTGGCACCGGGACCGTAGTGAATTTTGGCCAGGACGCCGCTCGCTGGCGCTGGAACTTCGGCGTCCACCTTGTCGGTGGATATCTCCAGAAGCGGCTCGTCCTTTTTGACGGGCTCGCCTTCGTTTTTGAACCACTTCACGATGGTTCCTTCGGCAATGGATTCGCCCATTTGTGGCATGACGACGTTGACCGGCATACAAACCTCCCGTTTTTTGCCCCTCTGCCCAAACCCCTAAATGTGAATCGTCATTCCGTGGACCCCCTCGGCGGCCTCGTGAATGGCTTCGTGCAGGGTGGGGTGGGCGTGGATGGTCCAGGCCAGCTCCTCGGCGGTGAGCTCACCACGGAGCGCCGCTTCAGCTTCAGCGATGAGCTCGGTGGCGTGGGGACCCACGATGTGCACGCCGAGGATCTCATCGTAGCGCGCATCGGCCACGATCTTCACAAAGCCGAGGCTCTCCCCGAGAATGGCGGCCTTGCCCGAAGCGCTAAAGGGGAAACGGCCCACCCGCACCTCGTAGCCCTTTTCCCTGGCCTGTGGTTCAGTGAGGCCAATGGAGCCCACTTCCGGGTAGCAGTAGGTGCAGCTGGGGACCTGGTTGTAGTTGATGGTGGGCGGGTTTTTCCCGGCCATGTGCTCCACCGCCAGCACCCCTTCCATGGAAGCCACGTGCGCCAGCCAGGGGGTAGGGATCAAGTCGCCAATGGCGTAAAGCCAGGGGGCATCCGCCCGATAGTAAGCATCAACCTGCACGCGGCCCTTTTCCACTTTGGCCTGGGTGTTTTCCAGACCCACACCGTCAATGACCGCTTGGCGGCCCACGGCCAGGAGCAGCTTGTCCCCTTCAAACTGAACCTCTTCACCGGCAGCGTTCTTAGCCCACAGGCGCACACCAAACTCGCCGGTCTCCACGGCTTCCACGCGGGTGGCGGTATGGCAGGCAATGCCTTGCTTGCGGAAGGCCCGCTCCACTTCCTTGGAAACATCGGGGTCTTCCAGGGGCAGGACCCTATCCAGAAGCTCGATGACCGTGACCTTTGAACCAAAACGGGAAAAAATCGAAGCGAACTCCATGCCGACCGCGCCGGCACCCAGCACCAGGAGCCTCGCGGGAACCTCGGCGAGCTCCAGGGCGTGGTCGGAGTTGATGATGCGCTCGCCGTCGGCCTTCACGTGGGGAAGATCGCCACAGCGGGAGCCGGTGGCCAGCAGAACGAAGCGGCTTTCCAGGGTTTCCCTGCTGCCGTCTCCCTTTTGCACCTCCACCCGACCCGGCCCCAGGATCTTGCCGGTGCCCTGCACCCATTGCACGCGGTTTTTCTTGAAGAGCCCTTCAATGCCTTTGGCGTTTTTGCTCACCACCTTGCGCTTGTGGGCGTGGGCGGCGCCCAGGTCCAGCTCCACGTTTTGGCAGCGCACGCCAAAGCTTTCCCCTTCTCGCGCCTTTTGCAGGAGATCGGCGGTGTGGAGCAGGGCTTTGGTGGGGATGCAACCGCGATGCAGGCAGGTACCGCCCAGAAACGGGTCCTTTTCCACCACTAGGGTTTTTAAGCCGAGCTGGGCGGCGCGAATGGCTGCCACGTAACCCCCCGGTCCTGCCCCAATGACCACCACGTCCCACGAGCCTTCAGGCATAACCGTCTCCTTCCACCTTCCGCTTCCGGCGGAGGCAAGGTATTCTAACAGGCCTTGAGACTCGGTGTCGGGAGGGACGGATGGACGCAGAGAGCAAGGAAAAACGCTACCGCCGCATCGCTCAGCAGCTTTCCGAGCTTTTCGTTAAAACCAAAGACCCCATTGCCCGGATGGCCACTTTGGTGGCTCTGGTACACCACAAGATGCCCGGTTTTTCCTGGACCGGCTTTTACCTGCTGCGCGAGCCCCAGCAGCCTGGAGCTGAACCGGACCTGGTGGTAGGCCCCTATCAGGGCCCCCTGGCCTGCCTCTGGCTTCCCCCTCATCAGGGGGTATGCTGGGCCGGGGTGGATCGCGGGGAGGTGGTCATTGTTCCCGATGTTCACGCCTTTCCCGGACACATTGCCTGCGACCCGCGTTCCCGGTCGGAAATCGTGGTGCCGCTCCGCGACGGAAGCGGCCGGGTGGTGGGGGTCCTGGATGTGGACTCCTGGAAACCCGCGAACTTCGACGAGGTGGACGGGGAGTGGCTCTCCCGCCTGGTGGCCATGATTTACCAGTAAGTCCCTGACTGAGAAAGCCCGAAAGACTGCGCGTTGGGTCTTGGCAGGCCGTGATCCAGGGGCAATAAAAACCCCTGTGCGGATGCATCTCCGCGGGGCGCGCTTAGTACGTGCACGCTGCGGGGATAAACGAGCCGCGGGTTTCGGTCGTACATCCAGTGAGGTTGGGGACGCCGATGGTGACGCGAAACCTGGCTGCTCGCTGGACGAAAAGCTGGCTTTCTCCCTTGTGCTTTCTGGCAGCTTGCCAGGGGGCTTTCGCTGCCTCGCCCCAGTGGAAACCCCTGGGGCCCTTTGGTGGGGTGGTGACGACGGTGGCCGTGGATCCGTGGAACCCCCAGGTGGTCTTTGCCGGCACCGAGAACGGCGGCATCTTCAAAAGCGTGGATGGGGGCCGTTCGTGGCGACCTTCCTCCTCTGGGCTTGAGGCCGGGAACATCCGAGGTTTGGTTTTCGATCCCGAGAACCCCGGGGTTATGTACGCAGCCACCGTGGCGGGGCTTTTCAAGTCTGCCGATGGGGGCAAAACCTGGTTTTCCGTTGGCGAAGGCTTAGGCCGGGAGGCGATCGATGCGGTGGCGGTGGATCCATGGCAAAGCGCCCACCTTCTTGCCGGTAACAATACCGGTATCTTTTGGAGCAACGACGCTGGCGCCTCCTGGCTGAAGGTCCCCAGTTGGTTTCAGTGGTGGTCATTGGAAGGGCTCGCGTTTGCACCCTCGGACCCCCGGGTGGTGTACGCCGCAAGCGTGAGCGGGGTGGCGAAAAGCGTGGACGGCGGGTGGAGCTGGCAAATTACAGCGCTGACCAGCCCGGCCAATTGGGCTTTGGTAGTGGATCCGAGGAACGCCAATGTGGTTTACGTTGGGGGGTACAGCGGGGTGAAGAAGTCCACCGATGGCGGCCAAACCTGGTTTGCTGCCACCGATGGTCTGGGCTGGGAGACCGTCTGGTGTCTGGCGCAAAGCCCCAAAAAACCGGACATCCTTTACGCCGGAACAGTGCGAGGCGTTTACAAGACGGAAAACGCGGGGAGCTACTGGCAGCGGGCCAACCTGGGGATGCAAGGCATTTGGGTAAAAGCGCTAGCGGTGGACCCTGGGCGGCCGGATACCGTTTATGCGGGCACCCAAACGGGCTTCTATCGAACCACCAACGGCGGGAAGTCCTGGACACTGGCCGTTGAAGGCCTGTCGGCGACCACAGTGGATGCGGTGGCGGTGGACCCCCAGAACCCCCAGACGATTTACTGCATCGCCCGGGAAGACCCTTACGGTAAAGGAGCGATTTGGAAGACCGACGATCGCGGACGGTCGTGGACCCCAGTTCGGCCGTTGGACTGGCAACGGACAGGCGTGGAATTGCTGCTGGATCCGGACAACAGCCGCACGATTTACGCTGCGGTGCAGGGGCTTGGCCTCCTGAAAAGCGTGGATGGCGGTAGCTCCTGGTCTATCAAGACCCCGGCGGAGTTTGTCCACATCACCGCTGCGGCCCTGGACCCGCAGGATGGGAACAAGGTGTACCTGGCCCGGGGAATGACCCTTTTCGCCAGTGGCGATGGCGGCGAGAGCTGGGTGGAGCTTTCGGAGGTGCCACTGGAGTGGTACGAAGGTGGCCCATTGGTCCCGGAGGTTAGCGTGCTGGCCGTCCACCCCCAGAGGCCACACCTGTTGCTTGCCGGCGGTACCAACGGTGAGATCTTTCGCAGCACCAACGGCGGGAGCAGTTGGATTGCCGCGCAGTTGCCCGGGGAGCGGGGCGCGGTGAGCTCTATCGTTTTTAGCCCAGAAGACCCCGAGCGGATTTACGCGGCCACAGCTTGGGGGCTTTGGGTCAGCAACGACGGTGGCCAGAGCTTTACCCTGGTGCCGGGCCTGGGAAACGCCCGCTTGAGCTCGGTGGTTTTGGCAGGCAATCGCGGAGAGCTGGTTGTGGTCGGCACTTTTGACGCCGGGGTAGCGATCAGCTTCGATGGCGGGCAAACCTGGGTGGGCCTGAACGCGGGTTTGACTTGCCGGAACGTCAAAAAGCTCTTGGCTGAGCCGCAACGGCCTCTCTCCCTCCTGGCTGCCACGGAGGGTGGAGGTGTTTTTGAGCTTTCGCTTGCCAACCCACCCCGCAGGCTCTTACGTCCCAGGCATGGGGAAGGCCCTTAGCAAAAGCACCGGCCCGATGGTGGACCGGTGCTTTGCGAACGCATCGCTTTGCCGAAAAAGCTTTAGCCCCGAAATTGCGAAATGCCCTCGGCCTTTCCCCCCTGGTGCTCCACGGTCTTCCACAGGGCTTTGCGGTAGTCGCGGTTCATGCGGGCAATGAAGGAAATGGAAATGCCCTTGGGGCAGGCGGCTTCGCACTCCCGGTGGTTGGAGCAGGAACCAAACTGCTCGCGCTCCATGGCTTCCACCATGGCCTTTACGCGGGTGAAGCGCTCCGGTTGCCCCTGGGGCAGCAAGTTCAGGTGGGAAACCTTGGCGGCCACGAACAGCATGGCGGCGCCGTTGGGGCAGGCGGCGACACAGGCACCGCAGCCAATGCACTCGGCGGCATCCATGGCCAGCTCCGCCACATCCTTGGGCACGGGAACGCTGTTGGCCTCGGGAGCGGAGCCAGTGCGTACGGAAATAAAGCCGCCGGCGGAAATGATGCGGTCAAAGGCCGAGCGGTCCACGATGAGGTCCTTGATGATGGGGAAGGCTTTGGCGCGCCAGGGCTCAATGTAAATCACGTCGCCGTCTTTGAAGTGGCGCATGTGGAGCTGGCAGGTGGTGGTGGCCCGCTGCGGTCCATGGGCAATGCCGTTGATGACCATGCTGCAGGCCCCGCAAATGCCCTCCCGGCAGTCGTGATCAAAAGCAACTGGCTTCTGCCCCTGGGCAATGAGCTTTTGGTTCAACACATCGAGCATTTCCAGAAAACTCATGTGCTCGTTGACATCGTCAAGCTCGTACTTTTCGAACTTTCCAGGCTGGTTTGGTCCCTTCTGTCGCCAAACGTGCAAGATGAGCTTCATGGTACCTCCCTCCCTCACTTGTAGCTGCGCTGCGCCGGCTCCACCACCTCAAACACCAAGGGCTCGGTGTGGCGAAGTGGGGGCTTGTCATCACCGGTGAACTCCCAAACCGCCACGTGGGCGAAGTTGGCGTCATCCCGTTGCGCTTCGCCGTCTGGGGTTTGGAACTCCTCGCGGAAGTGGCCACCGCAGGACTCCCGCCGTTCCAGGGCGTCCAGGGCAATGAGCTCCGCGAGCTCAAAGAAATCGGCCACCCGGCCGGCCTTTTCCAGCTCCTGGTTGAGATCGGCCGCATCCCCGGGTACCCGCACGTCCTGCCAGAACTCCTCCCGCAGGGCCCGGATCTTCACCAGGGCTTCCTTGAGGCCAGCTTCATTACGGGACATCCCCACCAGGTCCCACATGATCTTGCCCAGAGCGCGGTGGAACTCATCCACGGTGCGCTTGCCGTTGACCGCCAGGAGCTTCTTGACGCGCTCTTCCACCTCTTTTTGCACGTCGCGGAAAGCCGGGTGCGAGGTGTCTACCTTTTCCAGCTTGGTGTTGGCCAGGTAGTTGCCCACGGTGTAGGGGAGGATGAAGTAGCCATCGGCCAAACCCTGCATGAGCGCGGAAGCACCCAAGCGGTTGGCCCCGTGGTCGGAGAAGTTGGCCTCGCCGCCCACAAACAAGCCGGGAATGGTGGACATCAGCTCGTAGTCCACCCACAACCCACCCATGGTGTAGTGGGGCGCCGGGTAAATGCGCATGGGGGTTTCGTAGGCGTTTTCGCCGGTAATGCGCTCGTACATTTCGAAGAGGTTACCGTAGCGCTCTTCAATCACGTGCTTGCCCAACCGGCGGATGGAATCGGAAAAGTCCAGATAAACCCCGCGACCGCCGGGGCCCACGCCGTAGCCCTCATCGCACATGCGTTTGGCGGCCCGGGAGGCGATGTCCCGGGGGGCTAAGTTACCGTAGGAGGGGTACATGCGCTCCAGGTAGTAATCGCGCTCGTCTTCGGGGATATCCGCAGGTTTTCTGGTGTCGCCTTTCTTTTTGGGAACCCAAACGCGACCATCGTTGCGCAGCGATTCCGACATCAGCACCAGCTTGGACTGGTATTCCCCCGATTGCGGAATGCAGGTGGGGTGAATCTGCATGAAGCAGGGGTTGGCAAAGCCGGCCCCGCGCTTGTAGGCCCGCCAGATGGCGGTGGCGTTGCTTCCCTTGGCGTTGGTGGAAAGGTAAAACACGTTGGCATAGCCGCCGGTGGCCAAAATTACCGCATCGGCGGCGTGGGCGGAAATCTCTCCGGTTACCAAATCGCGAACGATGATGCCCCGGGCCTGGCCGTTGACCACCACTAAATCGAGCATCTCGGTGCGGGGGTAAAGCTTGACTTGCCCCAGACCCACCTGCCGCATCAAGGCGGAATAGGCGCCTAACAGGAGCTGCTGGCCGGTTTGCCCGCGGGCGTAAAAGGTGCGGGACACCAGAGCACCACCAAAAGAGCGGTTGGCCAGGTACCCCGAGTACTCCCGGGCAAAAGGCACCCCTTGCGCCACGCACTGGTCAATGATGTTGGCCGAAACCTCAGCCAGGCGGTAAACGTTGGCTTCCCGGGAGCGGAAGTCGCCGCCTTTGATGGTTTCGTAAAACAGCCGATAGACGCTGTCCCCGTCGTTTTGGTAGTTCTTGGCGGCGTTGATGCCACCCTGAGCGGCAATGGAGTGGGCGCGGCGGGGGGAGTCCTGGTAGCAGAAGGCCTTAACGTTGTACCCAAGCTCGGCCAAAGAAGCGGCCGCGGAAGCGCCAGCCAGCCCGGTTCCCACCACGATGATGGAGTACTTGCGCTTGTTGGCCGGGCTTACCAGCTTGCAGGTGTTCTTGTAACGGGTCCATTTTTGTTCCAGGGGTCCTGCGGGAATGCGCGGATCCAGTTTCATGGCAGTGCCTCCCTCACTTCACCCAGCCGGCCAGCACCGAAACCGGGATGGAAATGTTGCCCACCGCAATCACCACCGCGTAAACCGTGGCAAACACGCGGCGGGCACGGTTGTACTTGGGGTGGGAAAACCCCAGCGTTTGGAACCAGCTCCACATGCCGTGGTAGAGATGGAGGGCCAAGAAGATATTGGCCAGAATGTAAAAAAGCGACACCAAGGGCACCTGGAAGCCGCTCACCACGTTGTGGTAGACGTCTCCCGGTTTGAAATCACCGTGCGCCGTTCCAAAAGTTAGGTGCAGGAGGTGGTACACCACAAACGCCGCCACCACCAATCCGCCCCAGATCATCGTTCGTGAGGCGATGTCGGCCTCTTGGTAGGCGCTCACCGCGTACTTTTGCGGCCGGGAGCGCCAATTCTGCAGCGTGACTTGCACCGCGGCCACAATATGGAGCACCACCGACACCAGCAGGATCAAACGCACGGTCCACAGCAACGGCATGGACACGCGCAAGAGCTGGGCGTAGTGGTTGAGCTTCTCCGGGCCCTGATAGATTTGCAGGTTCCCGGCCATGTGACCCAGCACAAACACGGCCAGGATGAGCCCGGTGACGGCCATGACCAGCTTTTTGCCCACGGTGGTGGAGTAAAAGCTCAAGACCTTCATGATGGCTCCTTCCTCAGCCCCCAGCGCAGAGGGTGCCGATACGACGTTGTTTGGAATGGTGGGAGACGCGGTTCCCCGCATGGCCGTACAGTATAGCCCGCTTCCACGACAAAGCAAGAACTTTCACAAGTGCACCGTCAGCAGCGCGCCACGAAGCCCCGGGTTCCTTGTCCAAGGTTTTGCGTTGGCAGCGCCAAGGAATGAACCGTTGGCGGGGACGGGTTGTGCGTCTTGGAGTGGGTAGACTTAATAGCGGAGGAGCTGCCATGGCAGAAGAACACGTTGGCTTGATTACATCGAGAGGCAAACCTTTAACCTTGCTTGGACATCGCGTTCAGGTGGGGGAAAAGGCCCCGGACTTCACGGTTCTCCGCCGGGATTTAAGCCCCTTTAGCTTGCGGGATGTGGCCGGCAAGGTGGTGGTCATCAATTCGGTGCCCTCTCTCGACACCTCGGTGTGCGCCACGCAAGCGCGCACCTTCAACCAGCGGGCCAGCGAGCTGGGGGAAGACGCCAGGATCCTGGTGATTTCCATGGACCTGCCCTTTGCCCAGAGCCGCTTTTGCACCACCGAGGGCATTGCCAACCTCGAGGTCCTATCCGACCACCGCGATGCCAGCTTCGGCTTGGCTTACGGCTTGCTGGTCAAGGAAACGCGGCTTTTGGCGCGGGCGGTTTTGGTTATCAACCGCCATGGGGACATCGTCTATCAGGAGCTCGTGCCCGACACCAGCCACGAACCCAACTACGACGCGGCGTTAGAAGCCGCCCGTCGGGCTCTGGCTTCCTAGCTGGAGGGCGAACGCAGGGTTATGAGCGTGATCTCCCCGGGCTTCCACAGGCGAAGCCGGGGCCCCCATGTGCCGGTGCCGCGGCTGACGTGAAGGGTGAGCCCCTTCACCTGGTAGGTGCCGCCCACGTAAGGGTAGGAAAGCCGCACCAGGTAAGAAAACGGCCAGATCTGCCCGTCGTGGGTGTGACCCGAAAGCATGAGCCCGGCGCCCAGACGCGCGGCTTCCTCCACCTGCCAGGGCGTATGGGAAAGAAAAACGCACGCTCCCGGCGGTCGCCCCGCCAACGCCTTTTCCACAGCACGATGGTTAATGCCGTACTGGCGGCGGGCGGTGAGATCGTCCACACCGGCCACCACCAGGCCCGGCCGTACCTCCACGTTTTGGTCGCGGAGCACGGTAAAACCCGCATCCCGGAAGAGCTGAACGCTCGCTTCAAGCCCCGCGTAAAACTCGTGGTTGCCTGTCACCGCGTACACGCCCAGAGGAGCCTTGAGTTCTTTCAAAAGCGGCAGGAGACGCTCCACGTGCCGGGCGTTGCCGTCAATGAGATCGCCGGTTACCACCACCAGGTCGGGTTTGAGCGCCTGGACTTGCGCCAGACGAGCGGAAAGCCAGCCCTCCCGCAGGATGGTTCCCAAATGCAAATCGGAAAGCTGCACCACCCGCAGCCCATCCAGCTCTCGCGGAAGCTGGGGTAACTGCACCTCCAGGCTTTCCACCCGGGGCGTGCGGTTTCCCTGCACGATACCCACCACCGAAAGCAGTGCCGCAAGCGCCAGAGATCCGGTGCGGACCGGCACCACCGCCGCCTTCCACAGGCCAAAGGCCGTGAGGAGCTCGCTGGCCAAAAGCGCGGTGACCAGCAAGAAAAGCGTTCCCAGCCACACCGCGCCCGAAAGCTCCAGAAGGCGGGCAAACTCCGAGCTCATGCCGTTGCGGTCCAGGTAACGGGCAAAGGGGTAGGAAAACCAGAGGAGCAAACCGGCCGCCCACCAGGCCCAACGGGGGACCGTGGCCAGCCACGGCAGCTTGGCCAGCCGCCAGAAGGTGTAAAGGTGCATGAAGCTCCAGACCGTCAAAACCGTCAGCAAAAACACGGCAATCCTCCCGCTCGTCATACGCCCTATCTTACGGGCCGCATACTTGAGTGTTCCGCTTCACCCCTCCCTGCGCTAGGATGGAGACGCCCCACAGCGGGCGGGAGGTGTTCATGTGGCTGGGACTCTTGTTTGCGGCAACCCTGGGGGTGACCATGGCAAGCGCTGAAGCCACGCATCCTTTTTCGGTTCACGACATGCTCGCCATGGATCGCATTTCCGATCCGCGAGTTTCCCCGGATGGGCGGCTCGTGGCCTTCACCGTTTCCGTCACCGACCTGGAAAACAACAAGCGTCGCACGGATATTCATCTGGCCGCCACTGACGGCACCTTTCACCGGCGGCTCACCACCCATCCCGCGTCTGACAGCCAACCGCGGTGGAGCCCCGACGGCAAGTGGATTTACTTTGTCTCCTCGCGATCGGGCTCCCAGCAGGTTTGGAAGATCTCGGTGGAGGGCGGGGAGGCCGAGCAGGTGACCAACGCGCCTTTGGATGTGGACGCCCTGGAGGTTTCCCCCACCGGCGATTTTCTGGTGTTTTCCATGATGGTGTTTCCGGGCACCACGCCGGAAGAAACCCAAAAGCGCCTGGAGGAAAAGGAAAAGCGAAAAGCCACCGGCATGATCTTTGATCGCCTGTTCATCCGTCACTGGGATTCCTGGGAGGATGGTCGCCGCAACCACCTTTTCGTCTACCGGCTGGCGGATGGGTCGCTTTGGGATGTCATGAAGGACATGGACGCCGACTGCCCATCCCGCCCCTTTGGGGGCAGCGAAGAATTCGCGATTTCCCCCGACGGCAAGGTGCTGGTGTTTTCAGCCAAGGACGTGGGTCGGGAAGAAGCCTGGTCCACCAACTTTGACCTCTTCTGGGTTGACCTGGCCAACCCTGGCAAGCCCAAGAAAATCACCACCAATCCGGCGTGGGATACCCAGCCCCGCTTTGCCCCTCACGGCAAGGCCCTGGCTTACCTGGCCATGAGCCGGGCGGGCTACGAAGCCGATCGCTTCGACATTGTGCTGCGGGATCTGGTCACGCAGCGGGAAAAGCGCATCGTGGTGCGGGTGGACGACACACCCCGGGGCGATCGCTCCCCGGCTGAGCTTCGCTGGTCCAGGGACGGCCGCACCCTGTACTGCACCGCCGATCACCTGGGGCAAAAGGCTGTTTTTGCCGTGGACATCCTCACCGGGCAAAGCCGCATCGTGGTGGGGGAGGGCACCTGTTCCGATGTTCAAGATCTGGGCAATGGCCGTCTGCTTTACGGCATGAACTCGCTTTTGGGTCCCACCGAGCTTTACACCGTAAAAGCCGACGGCAGCGATATTCAGAGGGTTACACGCCTCAACGACGCCAAAGTTGCCAAGGCCCGTTTCGGCAAACCGGAGCAGTTCAAGTTCACCGGGGCCAACGGCGATGAGGTTTACGGCTACATCGTGTACCCCGTGGACTTTGACCCCAACAAGAAATACCCGGTTGCCTTCCTGATTCACGGCGGGCCCCAGGGCTCCTTTGGCAACGACTTCCACTACCGCTGGAACCCCCAGGCCTACGCCGGTGCCGGTTACGCCGCGGTGATGATTGACTTTCACGGTTCCACCGGTTACGGCCAGGCGTTTACCGACTCCATCAACGACGATTGGGGCGGCAAGCCTTTTGAAGACCTCATGATTGGCCTGGATTTTGCGCTTAAAAAGTACCCTTTTCTGGATGGAAACCGCGTGGGTGCTCTCGGTGCGTCCTATGGCGGTTACATGATCAACTGGATTGCCGGCAAGGCTCCCGATCGCTTCAAGTGCCTGGTGTGCCACGACGGCAACCTGGACGAGCGCATGGCCTACTTTGACACCGAGGAGCTGTGGTTTCCCGAGTGGGACCACCGCGGCACACCCTGGGAAAACCCCGAGAGCTACCGCAAGCACAACCCCATTGAGCTGGCCGCCAACTGGAAAACGCCCATGCTGGTCATTCACGGCGGAAGAGACTACCGGGTCGTTGATACCCAGGGAATTTCCACCTTCACCCTGTTGCAGCGCAAGGGCATTCCCTCGAAATTCTTGTACTTCCCGGACGAAAACCACTGGGTCTTGAAGCCCCACAACTCCATCCTCTGGCACGAAACGGTCCTCGGCTGGCTTGACCAGTGGTTGAAGCGGTAGCGCAGCAAATTTCCGCTTACCGCAAGAAATGTGAGGCCCCGCGGAAAATGCGGGGCCTCCACAATTAATGGGGTACCGCCGGGAATAATGTGGGGCCGCCGCTCCCGNNGGGGCTAAGCGAGCGGAGGGTTGGGTGGGTGCGAGCGGCCCCCCGCGTCAGATGTGGGGCCGCCGCTCCCGCGGCGGCTATCCCCGCTTATTGCAAAAGCGGTGCCGGAGTGCAGCTCCCGCGTTTTCGGTTTTTCACTTCTGCGACGTTGCCGCTATGGCAAATCGCCGCCGGGATGCAGCGAAAACTCCGTACGCGTTTTCGTGAGGACCGCGGCTTTTTGCCCTTCGATGGTGATCGGGTGGTAACGCCATTGGCGGAGAGCTTCCGCGGCAGCTACGTAGAAAGGAGCCACGGCGCAGTCGCCGGAAAAAACAGGCGTACCAGGGGCGCCGTTTTCATCAATGACGATGTGAATCTCAACGGAAGCTCCGAGGTTTGCTTTCCGAAACGCCACGGGGTATTCGGGGTCCACGTGCTTGGCCTTTCGAAACGTTAACGCAGGCACACTGCTCACACCCTCCGGCCGAAGAACCACGAGCTCGGAGCCGGAGGAAACCGCATTGCGAATTTTTGCCTGCTCGTCTCGAGCCTGGAAAAAGCGGGAAGCTAAGTTGGGGTAATCGGTGAATTGAAAGTCAGCCACGGCTGGATCCAAATTCACCGCCACCTGATAATCCCACACCGCCTCATCCCATCGGTCCAGCTCGCCTTCAAAAATGGCCTTAAGCAGCAGCACCCGGGCATAAACGAGACACTGCGGGCCCTGTCCGGCTTCCTGTGCCATGAGGCGCCGGATGAACGACTGTGCCCGGGAAAGACCGTCCTCCGCCTTTCCCGGCTCCCGACTCAACGCGGCCAGCTCCTCGAGTTCGTTTCGGTACCGCGAAAACCATGCGTTGGGATCTTCGGCAGAAGCTGGCCCCTGCGACCACAAAATGAAAACGAGAATCGCCAAAAAGGCCGAAAGGAAACGTGCCATACGCAGCTCCCGCCAGTCATTTTAACAGCGAAAGCTAAACCTCAACTTTTTACTAAAGCCGCGCCCTCACGGCTTCAGTCAAAAAAGATCCCACTGAGCAGGTGATGGCGTCTTGCCTTTATCCGTGCACGTGGCCGTGGGCAAGCTCTTCAGGAGTTGCGGCCCGCACCGAAACCACCTGAATGGAGAAATCCAGGTCCATGCCCGCCAGGGGGTGGTTGGCATCCAAAAGCACGCTATCGTCCTGGACGCCAACGATGGTGAGCACCAGAGGCCCATGCTCGCCCTGGGTCATCACCTGGGTTCCCGGCTCCAGCGAGACCTCGGGGTCAAACTGCGCCCGCGGGACAGGGAAAACCAGCTCGGGATGCTTGGGCCCATAGGCCTGATCCGCAGGTACGTGGATTTCCAAGCTGCTGCCGACTTCTGCCCCCTCCAGCTGCTGTTCTAAGCCCGGGATGATCTGCCCATGCCCGTGCAGGTACTGCAAAGGCTCCCGGTCCAAGCTGGAATCCAGGACCTGCCCGTCCGGGCCCTTGACCGTGTAATGCAAGGTTACCGCCATATCTTGTGCAATCTTCATACTTCACCCTTCCTAACCCACCTGGGCTTTTTTCCCGAGCAGGTCTCGCTGAGTGTAGCACACACCCTGGTAGGCCCGTATACTTCCGGCATGGAGGACTGGGAGCGGCTGTTGGCCTTACCTGTGGTGACCCTACGCACCCAGCTCGTCCCTAGAGACTTCCGGGCCTTAGAAGAACGGTGGTGGGCAAGCACCATCAGGGGTGGCCTGGGGAGAGCGCTTCGTTTTCTTCTCTGTCGTTGCCGCGAACGCTCCCACCTTCCCGGCTGCGTTTTTGCCCGGCTTTTTGCCCCTGCAGCTGAGGAGGGAGGGGACTCCGGGATGCTCCCACCCTGGCGGCTGACGGTGAATGTGGCCGATTCGCATTTACAGGCAAATTTCCGGCTGTTCGGGGAAGCTACTGAGTTTACGGAGGCGTTCCTTTTGGCGCTTGAGAGCGCGGCGTTTCGCGGCCTGGGGCGGCAAAGGTTCCGGGTTACGGTCTTGGGAAAAGATGAGACCGCGTTTGAAAGGCTAGCCCCGGATCGGTGGGACTCGAACCTCACGCTGGAGCTCAAAAGCCCCGTGCGTTTGCAGGAGCGCGGCACGATCATTACCCAAGCCCCCAGCTTTTCCCAGGTGTTTGCCTCCGCTCAGCGCAAAGTTCGCTTGGCGGCACGTTCGTGGTGCGGGGTGGAGCTTTCATTTCCCCAACAGCAAATGTACATGGCCCGCCACGTAACGGTGGCTTCGGCCTCGGTCCGTTGGGTGGAAATGGGACGCTACTCTCAAAGACAGCAACGCTTTATGCGCCTGGGCGGTCTGCAAGGCGCCCTGAAATTTGCCGGGGAATGGAGTTTTGCCTGGCCCTGGCTGCGGTTTTTGCCGGCTTTGGGTTTGGGAAAGCTCACCACCATGGGGTTTGGGGAAGTCGCCTGGGAACCAACTCCTGAAGCTTAAGCCCTACCGTCATAAGACATTTCGTTCCCGCAGCTTGAAAAGTTCTAGGATGAGTTGGCCCATGGGCGAAAGGGTGTATTCGTTGTTGCCATCCGGCCCGGCTAAAGCCACGGACAGCCGCGCAAAGGCAGGGTTGGCATCGGTGAGCGGTTGACCCAGGGCGCTGGCTAAATCGTGGCTGGTTATCTTGTCCTTTTCCAGCAGAGCTCTCACGGAAGAGAAAAACTCCAAATCCAAAGTGAAAGGAAGAGGCGGAAGCTCAATAATTTCTGAAAACCGCTCAAATCGGTAGACCACCGGAACCCCAAAAGCCTGACCAACCACCACCGCCAGGGCGACCTGCGCTTTGTAACCGCCTGTGGCATCGAAAACCAAGCGGCCAGCGCCAAAATCCTGAACGGTCCGGGCAAACTCCTTCACCAGGTTACGAAGCCCGAACGTGCGAAAAACCCCGGGTACGTCGTCCCTAAGTTCCAACACTCGGCGAGGCTGGACATGGAGGCCAAAGCGAATATGGAAGAAGTGGGCAAGAAACTCTGCGGCTAAGGCACCGTCATGGGTGTCGGAATGAAGGAGAATCGCTTGCTTAAGGCCGCCGTAGGGGGGCTCCTGCAGCAGCGCGGAGAGGCTTGCCACCTCTGCCCCCAGCACCCTTGGAAGAAATCTGAGGTTATTTAGCGTCTTTGCCGCATTCTCGGGTCGTTCTTTGGCCAAGTCGTGGGCGGCTTCTTTCAGCAGGCTTTCAGCCTCCCGCAAGCCTGGTTGCTCGCCTGCCGGCTGGAAGGATGCCCACGTCTCAAATTTCTGAGCTGACGCAAGCTGTTGAAAGTTCGTAAGTACGGAAGTTCCAATCGTGGCCACCAATGTATCCCGCATGTCACCCCCTTGACGTTTGTCCATCCACCTACTATTATAGTCTGTGTCCCACCAAGTGGTTCGTTTCCAAGCCCGCTTTTGGCCGCCCCCGCTTGCGGCAACAACGAGAAAGGAGGTTAGGACTGGCATGAACGGCTCTATTGGAACTTATAACCGTTAGGAGGCCATGATGGGAGGAAATAGCAACATTTGGCGCATAAAGCTCGTTGCCTGGACTCATGACCCTGCCGAAAAGGCTCTTATCCTCATGCGTGGCCCCGATCCACACGAGGAAGCAGTTAAAGATTTGCGGCAGGTGTTGCACTTGGACGACGTTCCCCAAAAGGAGCTGGAACTTGCCATACGGGCAGATCATTGGGCCTCGGCGCTAGACCGCCCCCAGCACCCTCAGGAACTCGGGCATTGGCCGCCCGAAGTGCATTTTTGGAAAGAACCGGAACTGGTCCATCCGCTTGCCGGCGATCGCTACCGTTTGTCTGAACTTTGGGAGGATTCCCGTGAGTGGATCGAGCTGACCACTTTCGTGCACCTTTTGAAACTGCTGAATGAGGTTCATCCTAACCACAAAGAGCCTCTGAGTGATGAGAAAGCGTTTCTTGCCCTCTGGCGTCTGGCGCCAGAAAAAGGACCAACTCAATTGAAATTGGGTCACCTGTGGCGGTTGTTGCCCGCGGACAGCCGGGTCCCCGACCATTCCATCTGGGAACACCTCGCCCTCACCTCGGCCATCGCCACCTCTTTCGCCACCGGCAACGTACCGGCGCTGCTTCACGTAAGTCTCGGGCCCGTGCAAAGCTTCATCGAGCAGGCCCGCACGCTTTCGGACTTGTGGGCCGGCTCCCATCTCCTCTCGTATTTGGCCTGGTATGCCGTAAAGCCCATTGCCGAGGCGTTTGGGCCCGACGTCGTGATCTACCCCTCGCTTTGGGGGGTACCGCTGGTGGACGTATGGCTGCAAAACGAAAAAGGGATCCCCCTGGAATTGCCGTGGTGGGAAATGCAGTCCGACGCCAACCCGCTGTTCCGGGCGGCGCTTCCCAACGTCTTTGTGGCGTTGGTACCGGAGAAGGAAGGCAACGCCGTCTTGCACAGAGTTCAGGCTAGTGTGGCCAAAGCGTTAGACGAAATAGTTCAGGCCATGGTCCAAAGGCTGCTGGAGGATGCCGGAGAACCATTAAGCGAAGAAAAAACCAACTACCTTGCTGTACAGGTAAAGGAGCACCTTGAAGGCTTTCCCGAGCTGAAATACGCGCTGGTTCCTTTCTCACCAATCACGAACGGGGGGGAGTCCATTAATCCCGAAGGGTATCAGAGGCTAAAAGAGCTTATCGGAAAGTTTCGAGAAATCCAGGAAGGTAAGCCATCGAGCTTCTTAGACCATCCGTTCTGGAAAGTGCTCGAGGACAAGCTCGAGAAAAAGGATTCGCGCTGTCCCGGGGAGTGGGCGATTTCCGACGTGAATACAGGTTTTTCGGTTCGGTACCAGCCAAACCCCGGAAGCCTTTATCCCGCCCTGCGGGAGCTCGCCGACGACTACCTGGCCATGGCCAAGTCGGTTCGAGATTTTAACCCGCAGGTGCACGAAGGCTTCCGGTGTGATCTTTGCGGTGAACGCCAATGGCTATCCCTCCCAGAGGAAGAACACACTCGCGGGGTCCCGCCTGGTAAAAGACGCAGTGCCAACAAGACCATTTGGTTGAGGCTGGAAGATAAGCCCATCTGGGGCAGAAAAGGCGAACACCTTTGCGGACGCTGTGCCCTTAAGCGTTTCTGGCCCGCGTATTTTTCGGAGCAGGTGGCCCGATGGCAGGGTGGGGAAGAGGCTGGCAGGCGGATGCACCGCTTCGTGGTTTCCACTCATACCATGGCTTTGGCCAGGGATTTGCAAGCTCTCGAGGAACGATGGAGCAAGCTCGATTCCGAGCAAAAACGGGCATGGGAAGCCATTGTTCAAGCGACAGAGGGAGTCTCGCCGGTGGCCCTTCCCAGAAGCCTCGCCGTTGAGCTCCAGGGAAAAGGGGAAGTGGAAAGGTTGGTGCGCCGGCTTCCTGCTCTGCTGGAAGAACGGGAGGAGGAGAAACCCAGCGAACGGCAGAGGGAAATCCTGAGGCAAATGACGTCGCTATTGGGCCGCTCGCCCGAACGCTACTACGCCTTGATCCTCATGGACGGTGACCGTATGGGTCAATGGGTTTCCGGGGACCCACAGGTCATGATCCCGCTGAAAAAGTGCTGGCATAGCAAGCTGGCAAATTACGTGCAGGGGCTTCAGGGTGGTCTCGACCTCCTGAACTGTCCTCGGCCGGGCTCAGCGTCGCATCACCAGGCGCTTTCGGGAGCTCTTAACACCTTTGCATTACAGGTGGCTCCTTGGGTGGTGGAGGAACTGTTTTTGGGCCGGCTCATTTACTGCGGTGGCGATGATCTTCTAGCGATGGTCAGTGTGGATGATCTGTTGCCCTGCATGTTCATGCTTCGGTGCGCCTTTTCCGGCATTTTCCCGACAGGAGACAGGAACGCGGTGTGGAGCCTTTACGAGCAGCTTAAGGCCATTCAGGACGAAATGGGGGCGGAAGGCGACGTTATCGCTCGCGGGTATGTGCGGAAAGGGAAAAGCTCGATTCTGAGGGTAATGGGTGGTCGGGCTACGGCTTCCATGGGCGCTGTGGTGGCGCACCACATGTCGCCGCTTTCTTCCGTGCTCCGGCAACTGCGGGCTGCAGAGAAAGCGGCAAAATCAAACGGCAGAAATTCATTTTCCATCCGCATCCTCAAACGGGCCGGTGGTGCACTGTCCTATACCGCTCGTTGGGGCTTCGGGGGCATCAACGGCAGCGGCCCCGACGTACCTTACGACCCAGAAAACTTCAAAAGCTACTCGGCAAGGGAGCGCTCACCCATGAGCGCACTCTTTGAGCTGCGGGATGCCCTGGCCATCCCCGGCGTTTCCCGCCGAGCCGTGTATAACGCCCTAGTTTGGTTAAACGGGATGCCGCCTAACCCAGAAGCGGGAAAGCTCGAGCCTGAGGAGTACCAACGCATGCTGGAGGACCTTTTGGCGTACCAGTTCAAGCGACAAGGTATGAGGTCCGAAACGTTCAGGAAAGCCGGAATTCATTGGGAGGCCAATGAGGACCCGGCCACAAGGATCGCCCACACACTTGTGAACGTTGCCTTGGGGCAGTGCCGACCCCATACCGACCGTGATGGGTGGCGATCGGTCACGGAGCACCTTTCACACATGCTTCAAGTAGCAGAGTTCCTTGCTCGGGAGGGGCGCGCCCTGGGAAACTCTGGAAAAGGGGGAGGACAATGACCACGTTCCTTTTCCTTAAGCCGTTGGATGTTCTCTACTTTCGCGGCAACGAGGCCTTCGGCGATACCGGCCAACACGGCGAGGCCCTCATGCCACCGTGGCCATCGGTGTTCTCTGGGGCTTTGCGCTCAGCTATCCTTGCATCCGATCCTCAAATTCACCTTGGGTTTTTCACCGAAAAAACCCGTGAAGACGACGTGCCGTCACCAACAATGAGGCAGGTTATCGGAACGCCGCGAAAACCGGGTTCTTTCAGGGTTAATTTCGTTGCCCTTGGAACGGAAAGGGAGGTTTTTGTTCCTGCTCCCGCGGATCTGCTGGTTTGGGAAGAAGAGGGAAGCGGTGGCAGGAAGGTCGTAAAGACCGTGCGGCGTCTTGTGCCGGTTGCACGTTCAGAGCTTACACTTGGCAGGGAACACTCCGAGGGCTTGCCGTTTTCTTTTCCCCGAGAGCTTAGCCATGTTTTCATTGGCAGGCTTCCCAGGGGCAAGCCGGGCTCGGGCTGGTGGCTCAAACAAAAAGCGCTTGAAACCTACCTTCGTGGCGAAACACCGGAACCAGCAGATCTCATTCACTCCGCTGAGCTTTGGTCCGCAGACTTTCGCCTGGGTATTGCTCGTTCCCGGGAAAGCTATACCGCCGAGGAGGGAAGGATCTATACCGCAGTGGCCATCGCGCTGAAGCCAGATCTGGGGTTTGTGGTGGGTGTGGAGGGCGTGGAAGCGTCGCTTTTGCCCTTGGGCAGCGTGGTGCGTCTCGGCGGTGATGGTCGCGGCGCGGAAGTTCGCCGTTGGCAGGGCGAGTTGCCTGAGATCAACCCACCTGCTGAGGGTTGGCTGGCGCTATGCGTTACCCCATGTATCTCACCTCTGGGGTGGCTGCCGCCCCTTCCCACCAGTTGGGCAGGGCCGCAAGGCAATGGGGGCCCGCGGCTTCTGGCTTGCCGGGTAGCCCGACCCCAGGTTGTATCCGGGTGGGATTTAGCTGCCCACCAGCCGAAGCCCGCTCAACCGGCAATTCCCCAGGGTTCAGTCTTTTGCTTTCGGGGCCCGGTTCCTGCACGTCAGCCGTTCATGGCCGGGTTAGAGGCGTGGCTTGCCTGGGAAAAAGACCCGAAACCTGCTGAGTACGTTTGGCGGCAACGTCTTGCGGAAGGATTTAACCTTACCCTCATCGGGGTGTGGCCAAAACACAATTAAAGGAGGTGAATCATGTTTGAAAAGCGCGCTTTGATGTTCCTTTACGCCATAAGCCCGGTCCACATGGGCGCCGGGCAAGCCATCGGGGTCGTGGATAACCCCATTCAACGAGAAAGACATACGAACCACCCCATCTTTGCAGGCTCGGGGCTTAAGGGGGCGCTGCGAGACGTTTTTCAAGCCAAAGAAGGTGACGAACTGACGGGAAGAATTTTTGGCCCTGAGGCCAGCGCCTCCGACCACGCGGGAGCCGTCTCTTTTTCTGATGCCGGGGTTGTGCTCTTTCCAGTGCGTTCTTTGCGCGAGTCGTATGCATACGTAACCTCTCCAACTGCTTTAGCCCGGCTAAGACGTGCTGCCCAACTGTGTGAGCTCGACCTTGATTGGCAGGTGCCAGAGGTCTCCAACGATTCTCAGTGTTTGGTCACCTCGTCACAATCCAAGTTGCTATTCGGGAGCGGCGGGCAGGGCGCCGGCCAAAGCCTGGTTCTTGAAACATTTGAGTTTCAAGTGGAAGCCGACGACGAAGTGGCAAAAGTTGCCGCCTGGCTTGCCAACCGCGCCATCTTGAGTGAAGACGGCTTTCACTACTTCAGGGAAAAGTTGAAGAAGGACTTGGTCGTCCTTTCCGATACCCGATTTAAATATTACGTAGAAAACGGAACAATTGTCGAGCCGCACGTACGAATCAACGACGAGTCGGGCACTGCCGATGATGGCGGGCTTTTCTACACGGAGAACGTTCCTCCCGAGGCCTTATTTGTTTCCCTCGTGTTGGCTTCGCGGGAACGAGTGAAAAAAGGAGCAGAGGAGGATCAATTATTGACGAGCTCAGAGGTTCTCAAAGCCCTTGTGGAGACGCTTCACGGCGAGGTGGTGCAAATTGGGGGGGATGCCACCACTGGCCGGGGCTTGGTGGCACTAAGTGTGGTGTCAAAGTCGTGAGGAGGTGAACCATGACCCAGAGCTTAGAGCAAGAACGGGCTGCATTTGCTTGGAAGGTGGTTAAGGGCCAGTCCACTGACTACGTTAATTTAGCTAAAGCAGCACCGGCATTCGTCATGGGTAACGGGCTAATGCAAACCCTGGCTTTTCTTAAATCCAAGGGCGAAGAAGGCCATCACGCTATTCTTTTGCAGCATGTGCTCGCTTGGCTTTCTGCGCGAAACCTGGTGACAAAAAACTCTTTCTCAGAAGCCATGGATGAGCTGGCGAATATGAGCTCGGAGCAGTACCTATCAGCCACCGAAGAGGCCTTGGCTATTTTGAAGTGGATTCGCCAACTGGCAGCCGCACAGGCAAAAGATCGGAGTGAGTAGGAGGTAGTTATGCCAAACCAACCTTGTTCACCCGGTAATCGAGCCCCCAGGGGTGCTGGAAGCCAGAGACCTCCAGGACAAAGCAGAGGCGGTGGTGCCACGCCTCAGCTGCCCACACGTGGCCTTCGCCCCGGACTTCGGGTGGGTGCTCCAAATTACATTGCAAGGTTCCAGGATGCGCTTAAGGAGTGCCCTCCAGGTCACACCTTTCGCCTTTACTTCGCAGGGTGGGACGACAGCACCTGGAGCTTAACAAAGACGCAACGGAAGGACGTCTTGGACGGCGTAGCTGGCCTTTCGTCCCAGGTGAGAAGCCAAATCAAAAGCATCATTGCACGGCAGGAGCGTGCTTTGAAGAAAAGGGATATCTTGCATGTGTGCTGTGTGACTGCGTCGCCTTTTACCACCGGATTGGGTTACGAGCACCCCTTAGAAAACGGCTTTGCTTTCCTCGACCCGTATGGCATTCCCTACCTCCCCGGTAGCGGGGTGAAAGGCTCTGTCAGGCGCGCCGCGGAGGAGCTGGCGCTTTTTGAGTCAGACAGCCACGGCTGGGCGATTCCTACCGTCTGGTGGCTTTTCGGGTTCGATGAGAATTCGGCGTACTTTGCAAAACGCAAAGAGAGAGAGGCGGGAACAATTGGGGAAGAAAGACAACGTTGGCAAGAGGCCTATAGAACCCGTCTCACTTCTCTAAGTGACCAGGATGCGCTGCTTTTTAAGGAATTCTGTGCTATGCTCACAGCCCTGAAACTTCCCCGGGAAAAGATTGAAAGGGCTCTTACTCAGAACTCAGAGCGCAGCGTAATTAGGCAACTCCACGTTAAAGGTGCCCTTCATTTTTTTGACGTAGTGCCTTATTGCGCGGACGGCCTAAAGGTTGACATCATGAACCCGCATTACGGGCATTACTATCAAAAGAACCAGGTCCCAGGAGATTGGGGTGACCCTGTTCCCATTTTTTTCCTCACACTGCCTGCTGGGACGACGTTCAACTTTTTTGTTGGGTTTCAGCCCCCGACTACCTGGCCCCAAGCAATCCGAAGCCACTTCCTGGAGAAGGTAGATGGGGAACCACGATGGAAGCGGCTCGTGGTTGAAGCGCTTACCTTTGCCTGGGAGTGGCAGGGCTTTGGCGCTAAAACCTCCATCGGCTATGGGCGTTTTTTGCTGGCCGATGGCAAAAAAGAAGCTCAACCTGGTCCTTTCGCGAACGGAGACCGTTACAACCAAGAACAACAGGGCGTTGTCAATTCGAAACTGGCACCGGTTGCGGCAAGACTAGCGAGAGGTGGTCCCTTCTCACGTCAGGACGTTGAGTCCGTGGCAAACGAAATCTCCAAAAACTATCGGGCAGAGGAGGCGGCTGCGCTAGCAAAGCAGCTTTGGGAATTGGTCAAAGACAGTGAGTTCTTTGCTAGGTTGCTCAAAGCGAACCCTATTTTTAAGGACCTCCTCAGAAAAGGGGGAATAAGCGTATGAGGCATGCCCAAATTGTTTTTGAGTTGGCAACTCCCGCCTTTGTGAGCACTGCGGATCAAAACGCAGCTGAGCTCGGGCCACAAACTATCAAGGGCCTTCTCCGTTGGTGGTGGCGGGCTCTCCCCGAAAATGCGAATTTAACTGTCGACAAACTAAAAGAGGAGGAGGCCTCCATTTTTGGCTTTGCCGCAAAGGAGATCAGAGTTCGTTCGAACGTGGCAGTTACTCTGAAGTGTGAACGCTCCACGTTCAGGGATCAGGGTCAGCGCCCGTATGCAAGCGGTTTGAAAGTTAAGTCCGGTAAGTTCGAAGTTGATGCCCTGGAATATCTCGCGTACGGGCCGGTAGCCACTGTGAGCAGGAAGGAAAAGGACAACGACGGACGGGCATACAACCCCAAATTCAACGATGAGCAAACTGGGAGGGCAAAGACAGGCTTGTTGCTCAAAAGGCCTGCCCTCGAACCCGGTTCACGGTTCGTTCTGGGGCTCTCCTGGCGTTCGGGATCTTTAGGCAAAAAACAAGAGCAAGGCCTTGTCCGCGCCGTTGCAGCGTGGTTAGAATTAGGTGGCATTGGTTCCCGATCTCGTAAAGGATGGGGCAGTGTGTGTTTCAGAGATGGAGAGATGCCGGACGAGCTCACGAAGGTGTTCGACGAGGCTCGACGAGAATTGCGGGCGATGGATACACAGCCGACGGCAGCTGTTAGTCCTACACCGTGGCCCTCTCTCGCGAGTTTCCGTTTGATCGGAAAGGTGACAGGATCGGACTGGAAGGAAACGCTTGGCCGGTTGGGGGAAAAATACAAAGCTTTGAAGCCGTCGTCTCGAAGTGACGCTGCAGCCCCCCGACGAGCCTCTTCCATAATCTTGAAAGTGCGGCCTCAGGAAAGCGAAAGCCAGATAATAGAAGGGGTTCTTGGAGTCTTCATCTGTAATTCCAGTGAAACATCGAAAGGGCAAAAGGAGTGGAATTGCTTCTTCCAGTCCTTGCGCTGGGTGTGAAGTCCACGAAACCAACGGATTTGGAAAATAGCGTCGGTGTTACCGTAAAGGGCGTGTGGTCTCGGGAGAAATTTGGAGTGGGGGTTATGACGGCTCCTCTGGGGTTAAGGAGATAGCGAAATGCGCATCCTTCTTTGTTCGGTGGGGACATCGTGGGCGGTGGTGCCGGAGGCCATGCAGCTTTTAGGCTCCCAGGGGTTTGATGAGGTGCATGTGCTGACCACCGCGAGCTCCAAAATATCGCCGGGTGTGGAGCAGCTGCTTCGCTATTTCGAAATGCATCCGGGCCCCCGCTTTTCCATTTCGCGGGTTCAGGACTTTGAAGACCTGCGAAGCGAGCAGGACCACATGCTCTTTGAGGAAGTCCTGTGGCGGTGGCTCTTGCAGCGGGCTCCCCAGGCAGCCCACCGTTACATATGCCTTGCCGGTGGCTACAAGACCATTTCCGCCGCCATGCAGCGAGCTGCAGCGCTTTTCGGGGCTTGTGAGGTTTTCCACGTGCTTTGTGAGCCGCGCTTTGGCCCCCAGGGCAACCGTGAGGCTTCCACCCTCGAGGAGGTGGAACAGGCCATCGCCACCAACGCTTTGCGCTTTGTCCGGCTGGGGCCTGAACCCGGTTGGCCGCAATTGCGCCTGCTCTCCGCGCCCTCGTTTCCGTTGGAAAGCACGCTCCAAGGGCCCGTGCATTGGGTGCGGGCAAGCGACATGCGTTTGCGGCAGCACGTGGAGGGCGTACTGGAGCGATCGCGCCACATCCTCGCCGCCTGGGAGGGGATTTCCGAGTTGCCCATCCCCGCTTTGGCCGCCTGGCCACCCTCCCACCTCCGCTGGCTCCACGAGCCCCTGGACCCGGTGCAGGATAAGGCCTGGGTGCAAGCCCTTCCGAAGGTGGAGCTTCACTGCCACCTGGGTGGCTTTGCCACCCATGGAGAACTTCTCCACAAGGTAAGGCAGGAGGCCGCCAACCCTGAGAGCTTGCCCCCTGTCCGCGCCATTCCCCTGCCACCGGGCTGGCCAATTCCGGAAGAACCCATTGGCCTTGAGCGCTACATGCGCCTGGGGGACAACAACGGATCGGCGCTCCTCAAAGACCCGGGCTGTTTGCGAGCTCAGTGCCGCCTGCTTTATGAGGCATTGCTGGCGGACCATGTGGCCTACGCGGAAATTCGCTGCTCTCCTGCCAATTACGCCAGCGCCTCCCGCTCGCCGTGGGTGGTCCTCCAGGAAATCCGCAACCACTTCCAGCAAGCCATGGAAGAGACGCCGGAAGACCGCCGTTGCCACGTCAACCTCCTGCTTACCGCCACCCGGGAAGAAGGGGGAGACCGGTCCCGCATTGCTAGACACCTGGCTCTGGCCATTACCGCTGCCGAGCACTGGAAGAACGGCTGTCGCGTGGTGGGCGTGGACCTGGCCGGCTTTGAGGATCGCACCACCCGGGCGGCGATGTTTGCCACGGACTTCGAGCCGGTGCATCGGGTGGGTTTGGCGGTGACCGTTCACGCCGGGGAAAACGACGATGTGGAGGGCATTTGGCAAGCGGTTTTCAAGCTCAGCGCCCGCCGTCTTGGGCATGCTCTGCACCTTTCCCGTTCCCCGGACCTCTTGCGCGTGGTGGCGGAGCGGGGCATTGCGGTGGAGCTTTGCCCCTACGCCAACCTGCAAATTAAAGGCTTTCCTCTGGATGAAGAACAGGAGGGGAGCGAGACCTACCCCTTGCGGGGATACTTGGCCGCGGGGGTCGCGGTCACGCTTAACACCGACAACCTGGGCATCTCCCAGGCCAGCTTGACGGACAACCTGCTTCTCACCGCGCGGCTGTGTCCGGGCATCACCCGCCTGGAGGTGCTTAAAACTCAGGTTTTCGCAGCGCAGGCGGCCTTTGCCAACCAGGCCGAGCGCAAGGCCCTTTGGGCGCGGCTGGCGCAGGTGCCCGTGCCCACGGACACGGAGCAAAAAAATGGAAACGATGCCAAGGCAAGCCATCAACCTCGGTGAACGGGGCCCGCACCTTTTGCTGGTCAACCTTGGGCTGGGGCAGGACAAAAGAGGCCCCCTGGGTTACGCCGAAACCACCTACCTCATGCCCGATGGCTCCAGGTACCCCACGTCCCTTGCTGGCTTTGCCCTCTGGAAGTGGCTGGACGCCACAGGGCGCTCACCGGTGGCGGTGGTGTTCGCCTGCACCGAAAGCGCCTGGAACCAAAAGCAGGAAGCCCTCAGAAAGCACGCCGCTGAGCTGGGGCTTGAGCCTTCTAAGATCTCGCCGCCGGTGATCTTGGGTCTTCCACAAACGCTGGAGGACGTGTGGGCCATGATTGAACCCATGGAAAGCCGCTTGAGGGCGTATCACGATGCTGCAGGCCCGGTCCTCCACTTGGACCTCACCCACGCTTTCCGGGCCATCCCCCTGGCCCATTTGCTCATTGCTTTGTACTTTCAGGAACGGGGCTTGGCCACCGTGGGTGTGTGCGGCTACGGGGTCTTCCAGGAGGGCCAGGCCGAAACCCCCTACATTGACCTTTCCCACCTCCTGCACCTGGCGCGCTGGGCGCAGGCCGTCCGTTCCTTCCGGGAAAGGTTCGACACCACCGGTCTTGCTGGTTTGCTAGAGCAGTACGAAAGGGAAGCACGCCACGCGGCTGTACAGAGCGGGATGATCCCGCCTCCCGAGGTGCGACGGCTCATCAGCGCGGCGCGCTTGGCAGGCCCTTATTTTGCCGCCGGATTGCCCCTGGAGCTGGGCGTTCACGTGGGCCAAACGCTGGGTCAAACCACAAGGGAAAGCCTGGAAAAAGCAGCAACGAAGCTGGTGGCCGCGCAGCAGAGCCTGGTCTTGGAGCTGTTTGATGCTTTGCATCCGCTAACCCCCGGGCAGGTCGCTAAAAAATCGGCGAAGGCCTCCTTGGTTTTGGACAAGCAGGAACTCGCCCGCCAGATGCGGTTGCTGAAGCTTTGGTTACAGGCTGGTTTGCCCGAAAGGGCGTTGCTGGTACTCCGGGAGGTGGTCATTAACCGCCTTTTGCTTGCCGCGAATCCCGAAAGCTGGCTTGAGCACGGGATTCGGGAACAGGCGGAAACCGTACTGAACGACGTCTTCCGCCCCGAAGAACCTCCTCTTCCCTCAAGCCCTGAACTTAAAGTCCTGCGCTCATTGTGGCGCGAAATCACCAACCGCCGAAACCCTTTGGCCCATGCCGGCATGTGTAAAAGCGAGGTGGATGTGGGGCAGCTTTCAGAGGCCGTAGAGGAGCTTGTGGAAAAGCTGGAGGCTCTGCTGGAGCTGGACGAGCCTTGGCAAGAGCTGGCACGCCAGCTGAGCACCAGCGGGGAGGGCAAAGCGTGAAGGAAAAGGGCTTCTCCCGGGACGGCTGCGGACGGGCTTCCGGCATAAAACGGTGGCACGCCCATGTTCGAAGAGCTCACTGAAATTCGAAACCTGGCTGCCCAGGGGGACCTGGAACAGGCCAGGGCGCTCTTTCGCAGCCGTGCCGAGTCTCGCGTTCAGGTGCGGGGTGGTCACCGGGAATGGGCGCTGGCGGCGGAAGAGTTGGGCCTTTTCGGCCTTGCCGAGCGGGAATTCAACTTGGCGCTCCGGGATGACCCCGGCGATGTGGTGGCGCTTCAACATTTGGTGGAGTTTGCTGAAGAAAAAGGGGCGGTGGAGAGGGCCGTCAACCTCCTGGTCAGGCTCTTCGAGCTTGCACCCTCAGCCGAAACCGCACTGCGCCTTTACACCCTCTACCAGGAAATGGGCGCCGAACCAAAAGCGTTGGAGCTTGCCGAAAAGTGCCGAGCCTTGGGCATCCCTTTGCCCCGGACCAAAAAGTTTGAAGAACCGGCAGTCTCCGAAGAACCCGTCATCCCCCAGGACGCCGACCTGTTTCGTTTCTTGGCGCTCTTTGGAGGGCGTGAAGACGTTTACGCCCGCCAGTGGTTTTCCCCCAGCAAAGGTGAGGGAGGCTACTCCCCGGTACGCCAGCCCCTCACCCCCCGGGAGCTGCGCGCCCATTTGCTCGGCGAGGTTACCCTCGGCGTGTACCCCATCCGCCTCGATGGCACCTGCCTTTTTGCCGCGCTGGACGTGGACGTTCAAAAATCCGCGTTGGAAGAAGCACGCCGCAGCCAGGCGCTGGCTACCCTTCTTAAAAGCGAGTTGCAGGAGCTCACCGCTAAGATTGAACAGCGTCTTAAGGAAGCCGGGCTTACCCCCATCGTCGAGGACTCCGGTTACAAAGGCCGGCACTTCTGGTTTCCGCTTGCTGCCCCGGAGCATGCATCAACCTTAGTGGCCCTGGGGAGAGCGGTGATTGCTTTAGTCCAACCACTTTTAGGCGAGCATTTTGCCTGTGAGTGGTTTCCCAAGGCTTCCCGTCCCGGGACCAAAGGTTTGGGCAACTTGATCAAATTGCCCTTGGGAATTCACCGTCGTACCGGTCGGCGATCCTGTTTCCTCGACTCCCAGGGCGCCCCCATAAAGAAGCCGTTCGAATACCTGCGCTCGGTTCCCTTGCTCACCCGGGAGACCATCCTGGCGGTTTTGGATCGGCACCGGCTGGCCACCCAATCCGAAGATGCCGCCGAACTTCCAGTGCCCGAGGAGGTTAAAGAGAAAGACAGTCCGCCCGCTCCTGCACCTGCACCCCCATGGACCGCTCACGACTTTGAAACCTCGCCGGTCTTTCGCCAGCTCCTGGGCGGTTGCGCGGTTTTGCGTACGCTGACCCAAAAAGCCATTGAAGAACGGCGCCTGAGCTATGACGAAGCCATCATCATTGCTCACACCTTTGGCCACCTTCCCTCCGGGGTCAACGCGGCCAATTACCTCTTTTCGTTGGTCGGTACTGTGCCCCAGCACCTCCGCTTAAAATCCCCGCTCAGGGGTAACCCCGTCTCTTGCGTTAAGATTCGCGCACGCATTCCGGCGGTGACCTCCCGGCTTCCGTGTAACTGCGTGTTTACCCAAACCCAGGACCTCTATCCCACCCCTTTGCTTCACGTGCAGCCGGAGGCCCAGTCCCCACCAGGTCCACCGCCTTCGGGCGAACTTGAGGCCTTGGTGCGCCGTCTCTTAGGCCTCGAGGCGCGCATGGCTGCCTTGGCTCGGGACAGTGCAGAGCTGCGGCGGGCCATTGTCGAACGCTTGCGGTTGGAAACCCAGCCGTTCGTGGAGGTGGCGGGAGTCACGCTGCGTCTGGAAACCAAGGACGGTGTGGACCATTTGGTCATCGAAAAAGCGCCCACCCATGAGTAAGATCGTTGCCATTACCGAAACCGGCCACGAAATTCACCAGAAAGGCGAAGTCTTGGAACTGCGGCGGGCAGGCAAGCTTGCTCGCACACTCAAGCTTGCCGAGTTGGAGCAGCTTTGGCTTTTTGGTCAGGTGGAAATAACCCATGCCGCGCTCATGGCGCTTCTTGAACGCGGCGTGGACGTGGTCCTTCTTACCAAAGGCGGCTCCTTCCGGGGAAGGCTTTTAGGGCGTGCTTCCCGCCATGTGGAGTTGCGGGCCTGTCAGTACCGGAACTTATCCCGCCCCGAATTTTCCCTGGAAATTGCCAAAAACATCGTCGAGGCCAAAATTAAAAACCAGCGCCATTTGGCCCTTCGTGCGCAAGCCACCCTGGGGGATGAATCCCTGAGCGAAGCGCTGGGGGAGCTGCGTGTCCTGGCCAACCAGGTGCCGCAGGTGGCCACCCGAGAAGAGCTCCTGGGCCTTGAAGGATCGGCGGCAAGGGTTTACTTCGGCATTTTCGGCAAGCTCATCAAGAATCCGTTGTTTAGCTTTTCGCAGCGCACCAGGCGACCCCCCCGTGACCCCGTCAACGCTTGCCTTTCTTTCGGGTACGTGATGCTCACCACCTTGGTGGAGGGGGAAGTGGCGGCTGCCGGCCTCGATCCTATGTTGGGTGCATTTCATCAGCCGGAGTACGGCCGGCCCTCCTTGGCCCTGGACATTGTCGAGGAGTTCCGGGCGCTCATCGTGGATGCTGTGACCATCCGCCTCATCAACCGGCGGCAACTCGTTCCCGCGGATTTTGGTTCCCCTTCCGAAGCTTTGGGGCAAGACCAGCTCATTGCTGATGCAGATGATAGCGGCGCTGTCTACCTGCTTGAACGCGGTCGGAAGATCTTCATCCGTGAGTTCCTGGCGCGGTTGCGGGAGGAAGTTTTTGACCCGCGGGAGGGAATCCATACCGACTGGCGGGGCATCATTCGCGGTCAGGTTTATCGTTTTGCCCGCGCCATTAAGGGCGAAGGGCCGTACGTAGCCTTTGTACAACGGTGATGCTCTAGGCACGGAGTGGGGGAGCACATGCACGTTCTCGTGGCTTACGACGTGGTGGACGATCGGCGGCGGGTGCGGCTTGCCCAGAGGCTTACCGAACTCTTGCACCGCGTCCAAAAGTCGGTATTCCAGGGCGAGGTAGACGCTCGAACCCTCGAGCAAATTTACGAGCGCATTCATCAGGAGACAAACCTCAGCGAGGATAGCGTCTTGGTGCTTCGCCTCTGCGGGCACTGCTTGGCCAGCATAGACTACCTGGGGGTTGCGAAGCACTTTGCCGGAGGTTCCAATGAAGATGAGGTCATTTAACGCGCACCCCTGGCGCCACGCTTTACCGGTGTCGCCGCCGCTGTCCCCGTGCGTCCGCCGCTCCGCGGCGGCTACCGGCACATCTTTCTCTGTGGGGCCGGCGCTCCTGCGCCGGCTGCCGGCAAATTTCTCTCTGCGCGTCCGCCGCTCCTCCTGGTCGTGTTGTGACCGCTCCGGCTTGTGGGGCCGCCGCTGCTGCTTGTGGGGCCGCCGCTCCGCGGCGGCCTCCGCGCCATTTGCCTCCTTAGCATTCCAAGCCCCACTTCACGCCGACCGTGTCTAGGCGCACATGATGCCTGTGAATCGTCCAGGGAAGTTGCCGCCGTGCGCCGCACATCCGTCAATGTGCGAACGCTCCCTTGCCTTCCGCAAACAAAGGTTTTATCCTCACCAGAGGAGCGGCAGCGATCTTTGACACGCCAAAATGGCAGGCGGTTTGATGAAAATGAACGTGTTGATTCGCAATGGCTTACGCGAGAACGGCGGGGGTGACGGCCGATGGTGGCCTGGACCCCCTCCCGGGTTTGCAGAACGGGCCCAAACGGGCCAATGGTGGCCGGCGTTTTCGCGGCCGCTGTAGGAATCACCGCCTCGCTTAAAAGAGGATTACGACCAGCCCTGGGAGTCCTGGGCGCAGTGCGCCCAAACTAGTAGGAATCACCGCCTCGCTTAAAAGAGGATTACGACTAAATCTCCACCGGCCGGGTTCGAAGGGCTCGCCGGGTAGGAATCACCGCCTC